>CAZOFC010000010.1:0-21104 GCA_964578965.1 uncultured Azospirillum sp. | reverse complement strand
GCGTATCGACAACAGCATCATTATCGCCGGCAACAATGGTGTGACGCTGGATAGAAGCGACGATGCGACCATCACGAATGGCACCTTCATTACCGCCATCACCGGGTTTGGCGTTGAAGCGACGCGCAGCGATGGCTTGCTGGTAAATGGCAGCAGAATCCTTGCCGCGATTGATGGCATCAACCTATTCAACAGCGAAAATGCGGTTGTTCGTAGCAGCTTCATCGGCGCTGGCCGTGATGGCATCCGCGCGACCAACGGCAGCGATGGCTTGGGCGTTCGCGACAGCATCATTGCCGCGTTGAACGACGGCATCTCGCTTGATAACGCATGGAACGCAGTGATTCGCGATAACGCAATTGGCGCGGTGCGTAATGGCGTGAGCGTGAAGAACAATCGCAATACGCGTGTTGTAGGCAATACGATGATTGCTGGTGACGATGGGGTTAATGCGAACAACGGCGATAACCTGCTGATTCACGACAACCTCATTTTTGCTGGCCGTAATGGTGTTGATGCACGCAATGGCAGCACGCTTCGTGTGATTGATAACGGTATCGTTGCTGGCCGCGATGGGGTGCATGTGCGCAACCAAACCGGCGTTACCACGGTTGAAGATAACGTGATCGGCGCAGTTCGGGACGGCATCAACAGCAACAACACTGATAGACTCGACATTGATGGCAACGTGATTGTTGCTGGTCGTGATGGTGTATCCGTTCGCAATGCTGACCAGTTCAATGTCACCAACAACCTGATTGGCGCTGGCCGTGATGGTGTATCGATCCGCAATGCGGGCCTGTTCACTGTCAGTGGCAATGTCATCGGCGCGATCCGCGATGGCGTAAGCATCACCGACGCCGCTGGTTTTGGGGTGCTCGGCAACGGCATTGTTGCAGGCAATAACGGTGTGAACATCAATGATGCTGGTCTCTTCACGGTTGGTTTCAACGGTATCGCTGCAGTCAACGATGGCGTACGCATCAGCGACGCCGCTGGTTTCGGAGTGCTTGGCAACGGCATTGTTGCAGGCAATAACGGTGTGAACATCAATGATGCTGGTCTCTTCACGGTTGGTTTCAACGGTATCGCTGCAGTCAACGATGGCGTACGCATCGACGATTCGGCGCTCTTTGCGGTCGGCCTCAACGGTATCGCTGCCGGTCGCGATGGCATCCACGTAACGGATTCACTCGGCACAGTTGTTGCACTCAATGCAATCAAGGCTGGTCGTGACGGTATTTATGGCCAGAACCTGTTGGGCAATGTCATTGCTGGCAACGTCATTAACGGGACAGGTCGCGATGGCATTCATCTCGTCAATACGGCGGGTAACCTCGTTATCGGCAACAACATCGACAACGTGGGCCGCGACGGTATTTATGGCCGCAATATTGCCCTTAGCACCATTGCTGGCAATGACATCGACACCACCGGCCGCGATGGGATTCGTCTGGTGAATGGCGCTGGGCTGCTGGTTCTTGGTAACCAGATCGATGATACGAAGCGTGATGGTATCTTCGCCAACAATGTCAACTTCAGCATTTTTGGTACGAACGACATCACCAACGTAGGCCGCGACGGGCTTCATGTGCGTGATTCACAATTCAACCTCATCCGTAACAACAGCGTTGCCCAATCGGGTCGTGACGGCATTCACCTCGTGAACGGAAATGATTTCCGTGTTACCGGCAACACCGCCAGCAACGCGTCGCGTGATGGCATCTCTATTGCCAATAGCAATGATTTCGTGGTCGCGAGAAATAGCGTGAATACCGCAGGCCGCGATGGCATCAGCCTGATTGGTACGAGTGGCACGAACCTGGTGGATGACAATACCGTGCATGACACGAAAGGCACTGGCATTATCACCCGCACCAGCACTGGCCTGACGGTCTCGAACAACGTGATTTACAACACAGGTGCGAACGGCATTGATATCGCCGGCAGCCCAAGCGTTCTGGTGAACAACAACTATGTTGGCTTCATCAATAAAACCGGCACCGCTGGGCTAGCGAATAACATCAATGGCGATGGTATTCGCCTTGATGCGTCGAACAACGCAACCATCAAAGGCAATCGCGTCACCCGCACCACCTCGACAGGCTTTGATATCGGCAGCGGTATCTTTGTATCGGCAAGCGATGACGTTGTTGTTGGCGGCACATCTGCAACCGACGCCAACATCCTCACCGATATCGCGTGGGATGGGATTAAGTTCAGCGGCGGTAATCGTGCTACCATCCAGAACAACACGCTCGATGGCGTTCAGCGTGCCGGTATTTATCTTGGCAACGTCACTACAGCGTTGGTTGCGAACAATACTCTAAGTGACGTTGCGACGGATGCCGTTGGCGCCATTGAATCGGATAATGGATCAACCCTCACCATCAGAAATAATGTGGTGAGCTCGAGCAACAGCAATGGCATCAGCGTCAGCAATGCCGGCGGCACCAACCTGATTGACGACAACCTCGTCCATGATACCAAAGGCACTGGCATTATCACCCGCGCAACGGGTGGCCTGACGGTCTCGAACAACGTGATTTACAATACAGGTGCGAATGGCATTGATATCGCCGGCAGCCCAAGCGTGTTGGTGAACAACAACGATGTTGGCTTCATCAATAAAACCGGCACTGCAGGAACCGCCGATAATATCAGTGGCGATGGCATCCTCGTTACCACCTCAAATGGTGCGCTAATTACGGACAACGATGTGACCGAAGCCAGCGGTTCCGGTATTCATCTGACGCAAAGCGATACCGTCACACTGAGCGGCAACACGGCCACCGGCAACACCACCGACGGCTTCCGCCTGGATACAGTCAGCAACGCAACGCTGACCAACAACACGGCTTCGGGTAATGGTGTGGGCATTCATGCTCTCAACGGTAGCAATGCGTTGACATTTGATAGCAACACGGCCAATGGCAACACCACCGACGGCTTCCGCCTGGATGCAGTCAGCAACGCAACGCTGACCAACAACACGGCTTCAGGTAACGGTGTGGGCATTCATACGCTGAATGGTAGTGATGCTGTTACCTTGAACACCAACATTCTCACCAGCAATGGCACCGGCTTCTTGGGTGAAGACACCACGAACCTGGCTTTGAATGGTAACCTGTTCACCACGAACGATATTGGTGCACGCTTGCTGAACACCAATAACGCGGTATTTACGGGCGACGTATTCACCGGCAATACGCTTGGTATTAACCTTAACAACAGCGACAGCACCTCGCTCTTTGAGCAAACGGTGACCTCGCCTGTTGGCGGCACTGGCATTCTGATTGAGAATGGCTCAACGGATACGCTGGTGCGTGGCTTGAACATCACCGGTGGCAACATTGCCATTGCGCTTGATGGTGCAGGCAGCTCGATGCAGTTTGAGGGCAATACCAGTAGCTTCACTGGCAATAACTTTTACTTTGTGCTGACGAATGCGGCGATGAGCGGCGAGATCCTTGATGCTAGCCAACAAACCTTTGATGGCACCCGCGCATCGGACTTCACGCCTGCCCAGCTTGCAGCCGCAGAAGCTAAAACCATCGATGATGAAAGCACCCTCTCGGTGGGCGATGTCTTCTACAAATTCTTCCCCACCGTTGTTCGTAACGAAGATGACCAGAAGCGCCGTAGCCTCTTCCGTGGCGGCCTCTTCTCCTACGCGGGCCGCACGCTCAACAACAACACCGAAGAAACACCACCTACCTTCCAGGTTGGTAATCTTGGGACGAACTTGAGCCTGCTGAACCGTACCATTGTCAACCCAACCACAACGGGCGGCATTGCTAACCTGTTTGCGAACCTTGCACCAGCGGCGGGCGGCAATAACCCGCAAGGCTCTGGTAGTACGCTTGCACAGCAGCTGGCGGCCTTGAACCCAAGTGCAGGCGGTGGTAACGCCGGTGGCTTGGCTGCTGGCTCGGATGGACTGGCGCTTGGCAATGACCTGCTTGGCAACGCGTCGCTCACGCTGAACCAATAAGGATAGATCCATGAAAAAGTCCAAATCCGCTGCCGCATCAAAAGCAGCTGAATCCGCCGATACGTCACCCGCGCAAACGCTGCCTTTGTTTTTTAGTAAGCCTGCGGCACTTGATAGTGAGCGCCATGCCAAAGCTGGCCTTGCGCGCAGCATCGATCTGTCCTTCGCACGGGAATGCAATTCCGTGCCGCTGAATGCAGTGGAATTTATTGAGGCGGCACGCTGTTACCCTATCGTGTTTACGAATGAGGCGGCACCTGTGCCTGTGGCTGTGTTGGCATGGGAACGCAAAAATCCATTCATCACCCAGGATAATCTCTGGCGCGAGGATAGCTATATCCCAGCATATGTCCGTCAATACCCGTTCGTCCTGTTCGAGGCGCCAAACAGCGATAAGCTCTATCTATGTGTCGATGAAGCGGCGTCAAACTATCGCGCAATGCTCAGTGCAGATGATTCTGATGCGATGCCGTTTTACCATGAGGGGCAGCCGTCTGAGACCACCACGCGCGCCCTCGAATTTGCCAATGCGTTTTATCAGCACACCAAAATCACCCGTAATTTCTGTGATGATCTGAAGAAGCATAAGTTACTGTCGCCCTACAATGCGACAGCAACCATCAATGGCGCCGAGCAGCATCTCAATGCGTTCTTGATGATCAATGAAACCGCATTGAATGCCTTGCCTGATGAGGTATTCCTTGAGTTTCGTAGTAAAGGCTGGTTGCCATTCATTTATCTGTCGCTGGCATCGGCGAGCAACTGGAAGCACCTTGTGGAAATCATGCGCCGCGCTCGCGCCTAGCTGCCTTATTTCATTCCCTGAAGCAATCGCCTGCGCGTTGCGATAGTTGATTCATGGCTTCGCATCGCTGCAGCCGAGTCTGCCAGCGTCATAGGTTTTTGGCCCACTATGCTAATGATTACAATGCGCCCCATGGACATGGGGAATGGGGCCTAAGCGTTTTTGCTTTTCCATTTTGCGCTTGAGCATGTCGCGCTTCACTGGCGACTGATAATCGAGGAAGGTTTTGCCGTCGAGATAATCCATCTCGTGCTGTATGCAGGCGGCTAAGAGCCCGGACGCCTTGACCGTTTGGGGTGTGCCGCTGCCATCGAGATACGCAACAACAATCGATGCGGGGCGGGTGACCGGTGCAGAGACCCCCAGAAACGTAATCGAGGATTCTTCTATCGTTGCGGTTTGCGTCGAGCGCTCCGTGATCACCGGGTTGACCATCTCGTAATGGTGATGCGTGCCTTGCTCGTCTTCCATCTCAATCACCACAAGCCGCTGCGTGATGCCAACCATCGGGGCTCCGAGGCCGAGCGCATGATAGGCGCGCAGTGTTTTGGTCATCTTGGATAGCGTCGCGCGCACGGCATCATCGACCTGCGCTACGGGTGTGCAGATAACTTTGTAAATTGGATCGGGAGCAATCACCAAATCGAGCATAAGAACCTTTCAGCTACATATATATAGGCATGCTGCTTATACCGCTGCAGCGAACCTTCCGTCCACGAAGAAATCGGCGCGGCGTAACTTAGTTAATTCCTCGGCGTGATCACGAAGAAAGCAACATTGATCTGGCTGGTAGCTTTGAATGCGTCAGAACACCGCTTCATCGTTTTCACTGCATTTTTATAGTATCCTTATAGTTCCCACCCCAACCTCCGTCGCATTCTTACGCGGGGTAGGTGATGGTCGCGCTTCAACCATTACGTAAGGAGCCAGTATGACCAACGCTGCAAATAGCAATAAACCCGTCATTCATCTGAACGACGCAAATCAACAAAGCCCGGATAGTCATATCTCCGAGCATGGACACGAGCTGGGCGGTGCGCTTGGTATGGCCGTGATTGGCCTGGCAGGTGGCATCATAGGTGCCGTTGCAGGGCCTGTGGGTGCCGTCGCAGGGGCAGCCATTGGTGGCGCACTTGGCGGCGTATCCGGTGAAAGCATCGCCCGCGATGTTAACCCCACTGAGGAAGAAGCCTATTGGGAAGCGCATTATCAGGGGCGCCCCTATGCAACGCCTGAGCATGATTTTTCAAGTTATCGTACGGCGTATCACTTGGGAATCAATGGTTATTCGGCCAATCCTGACAAAAGTTTCGAAAGCCTTGAGCCATCGCTTCGCAATAACTGGAATATCGCGCGTGGGGATTCAAAACTTGAATGGGCTGAAGCACGTGAAGCCGCGCGTGATGCCTTCCATCGCCTCTCAACGAAACCCACTATGTAGCTAGCCTGATCGACCCTCGCAATTCCGCGAATCGGTATTTTTTTAGAAAGACTTCTTATGAAAACGCAATTTTTATTACTGAGCACTGTCGCCGCCTTCACCTTCTCAGGTGTCGCGATTGCTGCCGACAAAACCTCGTATGAAACCAAAACCAGCGTCATACGTGACGCCAAAGGCAATTACGACGAGCAAAGCAAAACCGAGAAAACCAACGCCGCAGGCACTACCACCACCACGAAAGAAAAAGTCGAAGTGGATGTGCATGATAACGGCGATGTCGAGAACACGGTGAAGCATCAAAAAACCACCGATCCACGTGGGCTGATGAATAAGCGCAGCACCACCGTGACCGATACACAAGATGTGAAGCATGACGGTTCATCGAAGAACACACATGAAAAGGTCGACGATGGCAAAACGGTGGAGCGCAACAGCACAACCAGCAAGTAGTCTCGTTGGCAAGGGTAGCCATGCTGTGTAAGCGGCGTGGCCATACCACCCTTTTTATAGGAGAGCACAATGAAAAAGCATGTTACACACGAAGCGGGCACAAAAAAGTCAGGCCAGAAAAAATTGCGTGCCATTGAATTTGAAGTAAGCGAGGCTGTGCCAGCCGTAATTAACGCAACTGCCAACCCGATTGCACGTGGTGAGCCGATGAAATCAGCTGAGGCGCCGGGCCCAGAATATTCCGTTGATAAGCGACGCAATGCAAGGCGTGAACATAGCAACCATTTCACCAGCCGCGCGCCGAAGAAATCACAATAAGTTCATCTATTACATCCTTCTTTCCAAAAAAGGTTGATGCTTGCGTATCACCCTTTTTATTCGGTGTAGCTATCAACTGCGCAGGGAAGTAGTATGCCACAGAGCATTTCAAGGATGAAGCGATGAAGCCGCCCCGCATTGCTGCCAAAGCCCCCCTCAATGGCAATAAAATATCTGAAATTCTGCGGGCGCTGCCCAACCATTTCTCAACACCGCTCGTGAGCATGAATGCCTTGAGTGAGGCACTTTCTGGTAGGGCTTATGGTATGCTGCTGCTGATACTCGCACTACCGAACCTGATTCCTATTCCGGCGCCGGGCCTGTCATTTGTTGTTGGCGCGCCGCTCATGCTGGTGACGCTGCAGATGATGCTAGGGCGAACATATCCCTGGATGCCGGGCTTCATCGGAAACCGCACCATAAAGACTGAGCAGTTGCAACGGCTTTGCCTGCGCGCCGTTCCCCTCATGAAAGCACTCGAGCGGATCACCTCGCCGCGCCTGCAGATTTTAGCTAAGCCACCGGCTGACCGTGTGGTGGCATTCATCTGTATGGCACTGTCGCTGATGATCATGATGCCGATTCCGTTTGGTAACAGCTCCATGTACCGTATAGGGCGATTCCGTTTTATCGGGACGATCGGTTGATAACTCGCGCATCTGATTGATAGGGGTGGGATTGAAGAGATGATAACGATTTTTGTCGTCGGCAGCGAATAGAACCATTGGTAGCAGTATGCTAAGACTAAAGAATGCAGACATTATTTTCATAGAATCACCATCATTCAGGGTATGTGTGGAGCAATCATAGCGGCATTTATTTGCATGCCTTAATAGGAAACCTTCTATGACTTAATACACCTGTTGGTAGATAAATCAATTAATATTGCACGCATAGGTAGTATGCATGAGTCGGGGGTATCCCATCTGATTGCGCTGCTATTTTGTGTCATAGCCTGATGTGCGTGGGTTGTATGCGTATTACCGCTGTGGCTTTTCCTGCTGCTCGCGACGGTATGCCTGACTTTTTTCGAGATCATCAAGCCGTTTGACAATCAGGCTGATTTGGCTTTCGGATTTCACGTTCACCTGATGGTCGATTTCCGCGATCAGGCGGTCTTTTTTCGCGGCGCGGTTCTGGCTCATCATGATGATGGGGGCGGAGAATACCGCAATCAATGACATGCCAAGATTGAGCAGAATGAAGGGGAAATCATCGAACGTGGCCCACAGATCATCAGGGTGGGCGACGTTATGGGCATCGGCCACGCTGTTATATACAATCCAGAACACAATGATGCCGGCCAATGCGAAAATGAATGACCAGCTGCCCATGATCTGGGCGACCCAGTCGCTGATGCGGTCGCCAATCGTTCGGCGCGCGTCATCGATCTGGTTGGCGTTGCTGCTTCCGGCTTCGCGCAGAAGCATGCCCGTCTGCTGCAGCCGAGTGGCCAATAGCCGCATGATGTCGATGGTCGCCTGTGGGTGGGTGAGCAAGAACTCTTTGAGCGCCGCATAGCCGAGCATCAGGGCGTGCGTTGGCTCGGTAGCAGTCACGCGTGCGCTGCGCCGCTCGCCTGTCAGCATACCGATCTCACCAAAGGTTTCGCCACTGCCGGCCTCACCCAGTATGATTTCCTGCCCCTGCTGATGCTGGGTCGTGAATGTGACACGCCCACTCAGCAGCACATAGCAGCAGTCGGCGGCATCCCCCTCATGGATGATGGTTTGCCCGGGCGCAAACTGCACGGTACTGACCAGCGGGGCAAGGGCCATGAGCGCATCATCGGGCATCGTCGAGAAGATCGAAATCTCACGCAATTGTGCTAAGGTTACCTGGTTCATATTGCCCCTGAAATCCATAGCCAGACCAGCAGCACATAAGTGAGCTGGTGGGCGCATTGATCAAGCCCGAGCAGGATCCAGAATCCATCGCCTGAGCTTGCCGTGAATTTGCATTGTTTGTTGCAGCGGTTCTTCAGCCAATCGATGTGATAATGGATAAAGGCATCGAGCAGCGCGAGTTTAAGCGCCACGATCAGCGGTGCAAAAAACGAAAATACCAGCAGCGTGCCCAGCGCGTGGATAGCTGCATGTAACAGCCCGCCAGGGTGGCCGTAGATGCCCTTGTTGCTGTACTGGTAGCGCCGCTGCAGCGGAAAATCGCAGATAAAATGTTTCAGCAGCAAGGCGGTCAGTATCCATAACGGGGTCATGCGATTACCACAAGGTCGATCGGTGAAGCGACGCCCGGTACCTTACGCCCTGGGCGCATCTCTTTTGCTGATGGTGGAATATAGCCCTGCGTTTGGGCAAGCGCGAGCGTTTCGCGCGTGGTAAGCGCACGCACCTGCTCGGTCTTGTTGAATTTCTCGAGCTTGGCAGCAAGATTCACGGTTTCCCCGATGACCGTATATTCCAGCCGGTTCTCAAAGCCAATGACGCCGAACACCAATTCCCCCGCATTCACACCTGCGCCAATATCCAGCCGCTCTAGCCCGATGGCAGCACGGCGTTCGCTCCAGTCACTGGCAGCCGCCATGATGGCATCGGCCGCACGCAGGGCATCGGCGGCAAAGGTGGTCGAGGCTCGGGTTGAGCCGAAACTGGCCAGAATACCGTCCCCCATGAATTTATCGATGGTACCGCCATGGGCACGCACAATCGGGCCGACCAGCTGCTGATATTCACCCAGCAGTGCAATCAGCCCATCAGGGGTCAGGCTAGCTGAGGCTTTGGTGAATCCACGCAGATCCGTAAACATGATGGCGGCGTTACGCATTTCGCCTTCGCCCACATCCAGACTGTCGTCGGCATCCGTAATTTTCTTAGCCACATCACTATCAAAGAAGCGCGAGAGATCCTGTGTCGCATGCGATTGGCTGACCGCGGTGGAGGTGACAGCCCGACCGATTTTCAGGGTGTAGGATGTGATGATGGTGACCAGTAAGATTGCCAGGATCTTATCAAACTCTCCGCCTAGATGGATGCGTGTCGAGGAGACATACGTGACATAATCCCAGGTCATGCTCTGGTGGCCGGATACATACAGCGCATTGAGCACCATCAGCCCCCAGCCGATGGCGGCCGTCATCCCCGAGAGCACGACCCAGATAGGCTCGAACCGCAGGCCGCGCAGGGCAATCAGCACGAACACATACATGATATGCGGGTTCTTCAAATCACCTGCGGGGAGCGAGCCAAACTGTAAATGAAAGCTCCAGATAGTGAGGATGAGTACCGACATTTCGGCGATGACAGAGAAGCCAAGGAAGCGCCGCGTCAGCTGCTGGGTATAAGCGAACCAGAGCCGCACTAACACCAAGATTGCAAATAGGCCGATGCCAAGCGCCTCGGAATTGACCGGCGAATCAGCCGCCCGGTCAACCGGCGCCAAAAAGAAAATCACCGAGAGCAACGCGATGACCGTAAGCTGCACGCTTGCCACCAGCAGTTCACTTTTCTCCTGCAGGGCTTTGAGGTCGGCTTCCACGCGTTTGCTGAGTTTCATGGCGCGGCACGCCCTTCCTGATGCGCGGGCGCATGCTGCGGTGTCGAGGCATCCAGCCAGTTGGTCTGGGTGTTGAGCACGAGCAGTGCGGCGGCAAGCGCCGCGAGCAGGACCAGTGCGTTCTGTATAGGGCGTGTCATCAGTGTGCACCCTTCAGGTAATCATAAACGACACGACCATACGGCAGGGTCACATCGGCAATCGCGTGAAGCCCACTGATGACCTTACGCACGGGCAGATCGGCGACCGGGGCATTCACATGCGGGATGAGATGCAAGCGGGCAGGCCCTGCCCATGCGCCTTTGAGGGTAATCTGCGTCATGCTGTAGGCCACCAGCTGCGCGATGGCCGGGCTGCCATCGACATGTGGGATGAGCTTGAGATTCACCCGTGGTGCCGCCAGCCGCGCTTCAATTGCGTGCAGCTCACCCATGCTACGCGCCGCTTCCATCAGGTTCTCATGCTTGTAGGTCATGGTTGCGATAGCGACCGGCTGGCCCGCATATTCAAGCCTGCCGGTGAGTGTATCCTGGACGATGTTCAGGCTCGGTTTACCCAGCTTTTGCGGGAAGCCCCAGATCTCGCGTCCGCCCGCGATGGGCGGTTCGCAGTCGAGATACATCTGGCTGACATGGTTCATCGCGACGCCATCAAGCGTGCAAGGAATCACCACGCCGGTCTGGGTGTAATTACCAAATCCTGAACTATCCGGCATGCGGGCGAATTCATAGAACACGCTGTTGCTACCATCGGGCTTCAAGGGTTCGGGCAGGAAATGGCGTATGGCCGCCGCATCCGATTCGTAGGTGATGATAAAATATTCCCGGTTGATAAAGCGGTAGGGCCCACGCGGATAGGTGGGGCTCGCAATGGGCATGGCCGAGGCCGCCAGAATATCCGCAGGCTTCATGGCTATTGCTCCGCCAGGTAGTCATGCAGCACACGGCCATAGGGCAGTGTCAGGTCCGCCACGAAATGCATGCCGCCGATAACGCGCTTGACCGGAAGATCGGCGACCGGGGCATTCACATGCGGGATGAGATGCAGGCGCGCAGGCCCTGCCCACGCCCCTTTGACGGTAATATCCGCCAAGTTATAGGCAACGAGCTGGGCGATGGCATGGCTGCCATCCACATGCGGGATGAGCTTGAGGTTGACCTGCGTTTTACTCAGTTTCTTTTGCAGTAAATCAGGGTCGCAGGTGCCTGTTTCTGGATCACAGATCAGGTTCTCGTGCTTATAGCCCATGGTGGCAATGGCGACAGGCTGGCCGGCATATTCAATCCGTCCGGTGAGGGTATCCTGCGCGACATGCAGTTTGGGATTGGCAAACTTTTTGGGGAAGCCCCAGATCTCGCGTCCGGCAGAAATCGGCGGCTCGCAATCCAGGTACATCTGTGCCGTGAAGTTCACATGCTCGCCCTGATAGAGGCAGGGAATCACAATCCCGGTTTCGGTATAGTCGCCAAAGCCCGAGCTATCGGGCATGCGGATGAACTCGTAGAGCACCGTGTTGCTGCCATCAGGCATGAGTGGTTCGGGCAGTGCCGCACGAATGGCTTCGGGGTCTGATTCATAGGTCACAATAAAATATTCGCGGTTGATGAAGCGATAAGGCCCGAACGGATAGCTCGGGCTGGCAAGCGGCATTGAGGGTAGTTTCAAGATATCGGCAATTTCCACGTCTAAGCTCCTATAGAAATTCTTGGTGCAGATCGACCGAGGAGCGCTTGCCGATATGGGCATAGTTCTCCTTCAGCCATTGCTGGGTGACAGCACGCCCCTCATCACGCAACTGAAGCAGGAAATCCCAATCGGTATTGAGTTTGCTCGCAGCGCTATGCTTGGTCATCTCATCGTCCGAGCGGATGGAATGGATATGCATGTTCTTCATATCCCCCTTCTTGACCTTTCCATCGGCAATCAATTTTGAAACAAACGCCACTGCGCGCATTTCACGCATCAGCGACGAGTTGAAGCTGACTTCGTTCAGGCGGTTCAAAATCTCGGATGCGCTGGTGGGAACCCCTTTGCGGATGATCGGGTTGATATGGACAATCACCACATCGGGTGACTGGCATTTATAGATCAGCGGGAAAATGGCGGGGTTGCCGATATAGCCACCATCCCAGTAATACTGGCCGTCAATCTCGACCGATTGGAACATCAATGGCAGGCAGGCCGAGGCTAAAATCGTATCGGCGGTGATTTCCTTGTTCTCAAAGATGCGCACCTTGCAGGTTTCCACATTGGTTGCGCAAATATTCAGCTTGATGGCCGAATGCTTGCGGATGCAGTCGAAGTCGATTTTTTCCTCAAGCAGGGTTTTCAGCGGGTTGAGGTTGAACGGGTTCAGCTGGTAGGGCGAGAACATGCGCGTCATCAGATCGGCCATCTGGTAGATGGGCGATTGCTCGAGATTGCTGTCACTTTTGCCGGTGAATAGCGACATCATCGGCAGTGCCTTGAACGGGTTGCTGCGCGCCCCCGCCTCGCTCACGGCGCGCCAGAAATCCTCAAGCAAGGCGCGGGCATGATCACGGTCACCCTTCAACAGGCCTTGCGCCAGCACCACCGCATTCATGGCGCCTGCGCTGGTAGCGCTCACCCCCTCGATGCCGATGCGGCCATCCTCAAGCAACGCGTCGAGCGCGCCCCAGGCAAATGCGCCATGCGACCCTCCGCCCTGCAGGGCCAGATTGATGGTTTTCTGGGCCCCTGTTTGTACTGGCGATCTAGGCGACGCTGCTTTCTTTTTCATGAACGAAACCCCTGTTACTGCGCTGCATCGCTAGCCCCGATCAGCATGTCGCTAATCTTGGTGCGTATGGGTCAACGAAGGACGCATCGCACAATTCTCGTTTAGTGAGCCGTCCAACCACCATCCATCACCATGGCTTGGCCGGTGATGGTCTGGCCATGATCCGAGCAGAGGAAAACGGCCATAGCTGCGAGATCCGCCACCTCGACGAATTTTTTGACGAAATGGTTCTTGAGCATCACTTTCTGGATCACTTCCTCTTCGGAAATGCCATATTCCTTGGCCTGTTGCGGAATTTGCTTACGCACCAGCGGGGTATCCACATAGCCTGGGCAGATGGCATTCACGGTGATGCCAAATTCGGCAAGGTCAAGGGCGGCAGCTTTGGTTAGACCAATCGCGCCATGCTTGGCGGCGATATACGCCGATTTAAACGGTGAGGCCACCAGCCCATGCACCGATGCCACATTGATGATGCGCCCCCAGCCCTTCGCTTTCATGCCTTTGGCCGCGGCCTTGATGGCATGGAAGTTCGAGGAGAGGTTAATGGCAAGGATTGCATCCCATTTTGCATCATCAAACTCATCGATGGCCTGCACATGTTGAATGCCTGCGTTATTGACCAGAATATCTACCGCGCCCATGTTCGCATGCCCGTCGGCGACCATCTGGCGCACTTGCTCGGGCTTGCTCATATCTGCACCCGAGTAGAACGCTTTCACGCCAAATTCTGTCTCGATAGTTTTACGCGTTTTTTCGATTTCCGCCGCATCGCCAAAGCCATTGATGGTGACGTTCACCCCCTCTTTGGCAAGCGCCTGCGCAATACCCAAGCCAATGCCACTCGTTGAGCCGGTGATGATTGCTGATTTTCCTTTGAGCATATGCGTCTCCTATGGGTTGGATAACCCTCTCTTCGCTAATCTTATGCAGAAGGTTACATATTTGTAATGTTGCTGGCTTACATGAAACTGAAACAAGTTTCCAGAAAATCCAGTCGATTAATGCGAAATATGCTAAATGATAAGCCTCAGCCTTTCACTGGCAGACGCGCATAGGCAGACAAATTCTGCGCGGCGATGTCTTTCATCAACTGCGCTGCTATCGGTCCATAGGGGGTGCTTTCAAAAATACGCGGGTTACGCTCAAGTATCTGCGTATGAAGATGACGTGCATATTCTACATCATTTGCGAGCTTGACGGCGCAGGCGACATATTCCTCAACGGTGCTGGCGATGGGCGCATCATCAATTTCCATCACCTCATAGTAGGAAGCAACACAGCGCCCGCGCGCATAATGGCCCGGCATGGTGACAATCGGCACGCCAAAGGCGAAGGCATAATGCGCGGTGGTGCCGCCCCCAAAATAAATGGTATCGAGCACGGCATCAGCGAGTTTCAGAACACTGAACAACGAGGCCAGCGGCAGCCACGGCATGAAGAGCACCCGCGTGGCATCGCATTGTTTCAGTAGCCGCGCCTGCATGTTCTGGGTGGCGCTTTCTTGCTGGAAGTCATTGAACAGTACCACCACCGCATTTGGGTCGGCAGCTAGAATGGCGGCAAGCACCGCGTCAAAATCCGGGTGCAGCTTTTGCACCGCCATGGGGCAGATATAGAGTTTTTTATCCACTGGCAGGCCCAACTCTTCGCGGGTGAGCCAACGCTCGGGCGTGGCGGGGCGCGCAAATATGTAATTGATGCCATCGACGCATAATAGGCGCTCGGTGTAGTTCTCATCCGCATGTTCGGGCTCGTAGGTACGCGAGGCGACGACATAATCCACCGTATCAATCCCCGTCGTTTCCGGGTGCCCGCCAAGGCACACCTGGTGAGGGGCAAGGCGCGCCATCGCCATATAATGCGTCTGTGCTTCCATCCCGATATCCGGGTAAATCAGGATGTCGAGCGCGTGGCTTGCGACTTTCTCATGTGCCAACGGAAGGTTGCGCGGCAGTGGCACAATCGGCACGTTCGCGTCTATGATCTCTTGGATTTTACTATCCATGACATTGGCGAGGTTAAAAAACGTCACTGAAAATTCGGGCTGCGCCGCAAGGTAAAGCATGACATGGCGGTAGCAGTTGCCGACCGAATGGTTATGCATATGGTTCGAGATAAACCCAATACGCAGCGGGCCTTCAGCGCGTGGTTTAGCGGATTTGCAATGCGGGGCGGTATAGTTCAGCTCAGGCGCAATCAGTCGTAGCATGTGGCTGTAGCGCTGCATGAGATGTTTGTTGTCGCGGTTATGATAGGCGAGCGAAAATAACGGATAGTTCGAGAGCATGCCGATTGGCACGCGCGGCTTTTCAGCAATGAAGCGCTCAATACTCTGTTCAAGCGCTGCGCGTGCGGCGTCGATCTGCGTCGCTGATTGATAAAAACGTGGCAGCAAGGTTTCATAGAGAATACGAAACGACGCGGGCACCCGATGTGACGCGAGCAACGTCGCATAGGCCCTATCAGCTTCCTCGAAACGGTCATTCGCTTTCAGGCTAAAGCAATAGAATTGATGCAGCTCGGTATGGGTGGGAAATTGCGGCAAGATAGTTTCCAGATATTCCGGCACGCGGTGCGTCTGGCTGAAGCGCATGAGTGTGCTGACATATTGGCAATGGGCCTGAGGCTCGTGCGGCAAGGTTTGTACCGTATGCAGCGCCAGCTGGATTGCTTCTTGCGCGCGGTTTTGCGCCTCAAGCAGCTTACAATACATGAGGTAGGATTCCAGATGCGTCGGGTCGGCCTGAATGGCGCGCTGATAATACTCTCCGGCTTGCGCATACTTACCGGTGCCATGGAGCAAAAACCCGGTATGGTAGAGCGCCTCGGCGTGGTTGGGGTTCAGCTGCAACACCTGACGCAGCGCGTCGAATGCCTCCTGCCCTTTGTTTTTTTGCAGCGCGTTGTGGGCGATTTTCATCCATTTGCGCGTCGAGGGGGCGGCGTTTTGCATGGATATCCTATGTGCTCAGCACATCATCGAGGACGCTCGCGACACGTTCAAGATGCGCGCGCGGAATATCGGCATAGAACGGCAAGGCGACGGTGGATGCGCCCAGCTTCTCGGTGACGGAGAGGTCGCCGCGCGCATAATGGGCATAGGCAGGCTGGGTATGGCAGCCTTTATCCCACCACTGGCGGGCCTTGATGCCGCGCACCTGCAGTTGCGAAATCACCCGATCCGCCGTGGGGGTGGGCAGTCGAATCTGACAGGTGGTGCTGACGGAATCCTCCGGCGGCAGCCATAGTTCGAGGCTGTGCTTGGCACAAATCGGCGCGAGCAGCGTGCGGTAATAATCGGTCGTGGCTTGCCACTGTGCGCGGCGCTCGGGCCAGACATCTAAGGCCGCAAGGCCCACTGCCGCGGAATATTCGCTCAGTTTCGAGTTGATGCCGGGCGTTGAAATGCGGCGGGTGTAATAGCCGAAATTGGTTTGCTCCATCACATGGCGCAGCAGCCCCGTATCCGTTGAGATAATCGCTGCCCCCTCGCCGATGCCGATGATTTTGGTGGCATGCATGCTGAAAACCACCGCCGTTTTGCCAAATGTCACCGCGCGGAAGCTATCAATGCATGAGGCGGCATCGATCACGACGGGGATCGAGGTTTCGGCCGTAAAGGCATCCCACGCCGCGATATCGACGGTTTTGCCAAAGGGCGCTACCACCATCACCGCGCCGATCACGCCGTTGATGCGGGTGATTTGTTGTTTCACCGCTTCTGGGTCAAGCGCCCAGGTGCTTTCCTCAACATCGATGAAATAGGGTTTTAGTTCAGCGGCAATCGCCGCGGCGGGGGTGGCCACAAATGTCCAGGAGGGGACCAGACAATAGCTATCGCGCGGCAGGTTCAAGGCGCGCAGCACACTGATGAGACCGGCGGTGGCGCTTGCGGCGGTGACGACATGTTCGGAGGTGACGGAAAAATGGGTGGCCAAGCGGCGGCGCAGCTCGCGCTCGAGCGGACCAAAATTGCTATACCAGCGCGCCTCATCAATACGGGTCAGGTAGGGCAGGATGTGCGCGGCCGAGGGCAGCAGCGGGCGCATGATTTCAATGACTTCCTGCGTCTGTGCGTGCGGTATTTCCTGAGCAAGGCCAACCATTACATCTCCCTACATCGTTCTTATCGTGCCCATACGAGGCAATCTTCATGCCAGACACGGCGGCTGGGGCAAACAAGGTGCGCAGCTCGCTGTCGGGCTTACATTAGCCTTATAAACAATGCCGAGCCGATTGCAAAGGCCCGATCGATGCGCGATGGGTGTTGGCGCATCCAATCATCCGCAGCGATGGCAGGGCCTTGGCCAAACGCCCATTGATAATCGTCGATGATGACCCAGCCGCCCTTCATCACCCGTGGCACCCAGTGTTCGATGTCGCGCTGTGCGGCTTCCTGCCCGTGGTTACCATCGATATGCAGGCAGGCAATTTGGCCAGCATAGGCGGTGGCACCAAATTCGGCGCTGGCGATGGTGCAAGGAGAAGTATAACGCGTAATCGCCACATCCGAAGGCATGCGCAGATAGTTCACTTTGCCCGGTGCGGCATAAGGCTTCACGGCCAGCACAAAACCACAAAACGCCGCCTCGAAATCAAGCGCGGCGGTGGCGTCATTCACATCCGCGTGCGTGCCCTCCTGAATCGCGCTGCTATTCTGCCAGGGGTCGATGCATAATAGCGGCCCGATAGCATAATGGGTGGCAAGCATGGCAAGAATCGCTGCCGAGCGGCCCCAGAACGTGCCAATCTCAACAATATCACCGTTCGGGCAGCTACGGAATATCTCGGCCATGGCGAGGAGTTTTTCATCGCTGGTGCTGCCCACAATCTGCTGTGCGTGCTGCATCAACGCGGCAAGCTCAAGGGCGGTGAGTGGCGGGGCTTCGTTATCAAGCGCAAGGGCAAAGGGTGGCTGCAGCATTTTCTGTGCGCGGGCGAGCGTGGCGTGTTGCATGGCCGTGGCGCGGCGGGCGAACGGCTCGATGATAAGTTGGGCGGTGATTTTGCCTTCATCATGCAGGCGCTGCAAATGGCGCGCAATGACAGCATGCGGAGTAAAAATAACGCCGACCTGATGCGCCGCAATGGCACTCATGAGGGCTTCATCAAACTGAGGCGTGCCAATGAATGGCAGGGAAACCCAGCAATCATAAAGCGTCATTGCGGGGTCACTCGCGACGGATGACGCGCCGATGATGCGGTGGCCCGCGACCTCGATGGTGCTTTTTAAGGCCAGTGATTCAGCCATGCCCGCCGGGAAGAGCAGATAATTGGTGGTGCTAGCCATATGCTAGTTTTCCCCCCGCTCGCAGAGCAGGAAAATACTTGCGCATAAATCAGGATAATGCGCGCCGAGCTGATAGCAGCCCTCAAGATATTCGGTTGAAATGATGTCGGTGGCCATCAATTTATCCCACTGGAAATTGGCGAGGGCTTTGAAGAAAATCCCTGACTGATGGGCAATCGCAAAGCCCGCAGCGCGCGCATCATGCGCCAATGTTTCACGCGTGTAGGTGCGGTGATGACCATGCGCGGCTTCGGCATCCGTCACCGCTTCGGGGTGGGAAATCAGGCCCATTTTCACGGCGATCTGGCGCGAGGGGGCCAGCGCATTGGGGCAAACGAGAAACAGCCGCCCACCCTCGGCCAGCCATTCGTGATGGATGCGTTTAAGCACCGCGACCGGGTCATCAAGATGTTCGAGCACATGGGTGAGGATGATGTTGTCGTAGCGTTTGGGCAAGGCCACGCTTTCAAACGTGCCGTGTATGAAATTGGCGCGGTCGCCGATGCTGCGTTTGGCGACTGCAAGGGCATCGCTTGAGGCCTCGACGCAGGTCACATCCGAAAACTGATTGATAAGATGCTTGGTGAAATCGCCCTCGAAACAGCCGAGCTCGAGCGTGCTGCCCGGTTTAAAAAAAGGGGCAAAGCTGCGCATCATGAACGGGTGCATCACATCAAAATCAAAGCGGTAGGCATATTGCCGATCGCCGGTGTTTTTTATTTCCTGATTATAATCACGGGCCATAGCTAATTTCCTTTCGTCACAGCGCGCGTGCCATGCGTGTCACACCCGCCGTCGTATCCGTAATGGTAAACCCCTGCGCATGGTAAAGCGTTAATGCTGCTTCATGCTGGCTGCTCACCTCAAGCCGCATGGTTGCAAGATTCAGGCCACGCGCGCGGACAATGCACTCCGTCAGCATCTGCCGCGCGAGACCGCGCTTCTGCCAATCAGGAAGCACGCTGATGTTGGATAAAAATGCATCCGGCGGCTGGTTGCCGTAAAACGCAGCAAGGCCGACGAGCACCCCATCCGCCCAGAGCTCGACACGCTCGGCATGGCTTGCTAGTTTTTGCGCATAGTCATCGATGGCAACGCGGTGTGATAATGGCGGCAAAAAGCAGGCATCACAGCAGCGCAAATGCGCCGCTATTTCGGCGGCACTTGCTGTGTTGTGGCGTAATGTGGTGGCGTTATGCATGGTCTAATACCGCAAGGCCAAAGCCCTCGCGCCCGAAGTGATTGCCGTTATAAAGCAGATAGATCTTGCCCTCGCAGGCGAATAGATGCGGGTAGCATTGCATATCACTATCCCACTCCCCCTCGCCTGATGAAAGCGCAATCCAATCATCGTCGCGCGTCCAGTGCGTCAAATCATCGGAATAGGCATGGCCCAAGCGGTAGCCGCGCCCCTTGCCTGCGCGAAAATCGAACGACTCGCGGTAGCAGAATACCATGTGATAGCGCCCATCGATTTCAATCACACTCGGCAACGCTTGGCTCTCCGTTTCACCCAAGCGATCGGGGATGATTTGCGTTGCTTCGTCCTTCACCCAGTCGATGCCATTTGATGAAACCGCATGGCCGATTTTATAGGTACGATCGGGCTCTGCCCCATCGGCGAAGCGCTGCCAGCCAGTGCCGAAAATATACCACATATGGAACTGGCCATTGATGGAACGCACGAACGCATCACCGACCAAACACGGCTCGTGCAGCGAGGCACCAAGCACCGGCCCCACACCATAACGCGTGAAGCTGCGGCCCTCATCCTCACTTGTCACAAGGCCAATCCCGGTTTCGACGGATACGGATCTGCGCCGGCTCCAGCCGCAGGTATATGCCATCACTTTTCCCTCATGCGTAAGCGGGCTGATGGGGAAAATGCCGTGCTCATCGAAGGTGCCTAAGCCACCCAGCGGCAGCACCTCATGCGACGAAACCCCAATCACATCGCGCAGGTTTTTGTGCATATCAACATATGCGACATGGCTGAGGAATTTACCATTGCTTGGATCCACCGCACGGGTGGAGAAATAAATGCGCACAAAATCATCGAACACCAGCGCCTGCGGCGATTGTGCATGGCTCATACAGCCCAGCGGCAGTGCATGGTCGCGCGGGTGGAATATTCTACCGATGCGGCGCCAGCGCGTCATGCGAGTGTTCCTTCGAGTTTGGCGAGGCCAAAGCCCTCGCGCCCGACCTGATTGCCCAGATAGGCCATATAGGTGGTGCCATCGACATCAAACACATGCGGGTAGCTGATCATCTCACTATCCCAACCGCTCGAAGACACATCAATCCCCGCTTTGCTGTTATCGCGTACCCAATCGATGAGGTTGTGGCTTGAGGCATACCCGATGCGGTAGCCATTGGCATGGCCGCGATAATCCTCGCTGCGGCGGTAGCTGAAGAACATGTGGTAAACACCGTTCGCGAAAAACACATCGGGGCTTGCCTGTGCTTCATCCGCCTCGATGCGGCTGTCGATGATGTCGCGGTTGAGGCGGCGCCACTGTATCCCGT
>CAZOFC010000009.1:0-23206 GCA_964578965.1 uncultured Azospirillum sp. | reverse complement strand
CGCTGGTTTCACCTGCGGCAAGGGCGGCGGTGGGTTGCTCAGCGCAGCTAGCAATTTCTTATCCTGCATCTGCTCGCGCAGCTTTTGCTGCACCCCAAAATTGGCGAGTGCCTGACCAATATCGTGCAACTGGCGCTCCATCGGCGGGCTGGCAAGGAAGGCCTCACGAATCTTGCGCAAGGTTTCCTCGCTCATCAGCCAATTCAGCCATTGGAGAATGATATTGCGCTCACGCTCGACACGCTCGCGCTTTTCAGGCTCCAAGAACTGGTCAAGCTCCTGCTCTTTCTCAGCGGCAAGGCCACGCAATAGCGCGCGCAGCTTATCAATAATGGCAAGGCGCACCTGCTCATGCTCGTTTTCAAGCAGCGCGGCAAGCTTCATGTCGCAGCCCGGCGCGTCAGCGACCATCGCCTCAAGCAGCTGCATAATGCTATCCATATGGCCTTCAAGCGCGCGCGCCACGTCATCGGGGTGCATACGGTCCTGATTATTCTGCGAATCTTGGCTCATATCCCTAGTATTTCCCATTCATGGGCGGCTTACCAGCAAAAAGTGAGGGCCACTCGGCGTTTGACACATCATACGGTGTAAGATTATCGGCGTTGGGCGCTTATGAGCGGCCTGCGCCCTTATCCTTGTCGCGCTCACGCTGCGCCACGACAGGCGCATTATGGCTCATTTCCCCAAGGCTACGGCGATCCGCGGGTTGAATATCGCCCATCCCGCGATGGGCCATCTCGCGCCCCACCCCGCGCACCACCCGCTCGAGCATGCTGTTGGCCAAAAAGGCCTGCCGCATTTTCTCGATGGTTTCCTCGGACATGATCCAGCTCAGCCACTGCATGAACCGGTTGCGCTGCTGTTCCACATGCACCCGTTTTTGCGCCTCGAGATGCTTATCAAGCTCCTTCTCTTTTTCCTCGGCCAGTGTTTTCAGCATCTCGCGTAGCTTTTTGATGATGGCCACCCTCACTGCCTCAGGCTCACCCTCGAGCAATTCGGCCAGCATCAGGTCACAATCGGGAAGTTCAGCCGTAATTGCGGCAATTAGCGCCTCAATGTCCGCCATCTTGTCGCGGAGCATTTCGTCCATGTCGTCATCGCTTTGGGGCGCGGGTAGCAGCTTGCTCATACGCTAGTTTTAGCACAAGTCCCTGAAACTATCCATTTTTAAGCCTGAATTAACATTGTTTTAATGCTTAACGCCCATAATGAAGGCATGTCCGACACAACGCCCCATGCCCCCATCACGATTGCAAGCGAGGAAGATTACCGCGCCGTGCAGGAAGCACAACGCGAAGCCGTCACTGAGATTCTTCAGCGCGCAACCACGGAGGGGTGGACCGTAGAGGAACGTATCACTCCACTGGCGGAAGCAATCCTTCCCTATCGTCAAGCCATGAGTGACCCCGCAAACCGTGAAGCCGAAGCCATACGGCGTGACGATAGACTTCAGCAATTCGGCACACGCGCTACCCTCTTATCACGTGATGAGTACCCTGAACTCTATGCCGAGCGGGATCGCCAGGTCGCCGAACTCAACGCCGCCCACAACGTCACCTATGAAGCGCCGCCCATTTACATCATCGAGCAGTTGCGCAAGATTGATCGCGGTTCACTCGCCTATTCGCATGGGCTGCTGATGATCGATGCCGATTTTTTACGATCAGGGCCCCCAACGCAATCCATTGCTGGCCTTTTCGGCCATGAGTTACACCATCGCTACGAACGTGCCGATGACGTGCTCAAGGCAAGAATCATCGTAGAATTAGAGAATACAGCCAATATCATGAACAGTGACGCGGCACTGCGCGTGATTCGTGAAGAGGAAGCGCAGGCGGATTTCACCGCCGCGCGCCTCACCTCGCCCACGACAATGCGTGAGGGATTTGAGAATGCAATGCAAACCGCCACACGCGAAAGAGCGGTGACTATTTATTTTCAGCAATCACGCGGCATCGTGGATGATGTCGAAGCCGCTGGCATTTTCAAAAATCTATCCCCTGAAGAACGCGATCAGCTCTACGCATCCTACAATCAACTGCCGCAGGCACAACGCTCCGCGATTGAGCGGCAGATTACACAATTCAGAAACGCCATGGAACCCTTCAGCGAACATCCATCAATTCCTCACCGGATAGAAATGCTGCGCATGCTCGAAGCCCACCCTGAAGTTCTGAGCTGCAAATCCGTTAAACTCAATGGCTCCGCAACCATTATCGAAGCCACCAACTGCGGCCCGGGCGACGTCCCCCTGGTCGTCAATGGGGTGCCCACCGGCAACCGCGTGCGCCAATAAAAAGCAGCGCTAGTTCACTTTTTTATTCTTTCGCGTGCCCCAAACGGCAAACAGCATAGTGGCCATATGCGCCCGAGGAAAGATTATGAAATCTATTTACGTTTCGCTTGCAAAATACCAACATCGATACGCACATCTGAGCCTGCTTTTTCAAAGCTCTTATTGAGACCGAGTATTACATCTTCCCATGTATTTGCAGTAAAGCCCATATTGTCTGACTGAAAAGTTCTAAACGTCTGAACAGCAACGTCATTCGCAAAATTAGGGACTTTTGAGTAAACTGCCGACATTACTTCTGTGCTTAATGCATAGGCATCGCTTACACCCAGATGTACGCCAACAGGCCTGAGAGGGCCCTCTTCTGCAACATCTTCTGCGATGCTATTACTTAGGTGAAACTCTAACCACTCTGGGTTTATGTCATACTGCTGGTTAAAAAAACGGCGCAGTCCATCAACAATGGCTGTTCGCTCAAGCTTGCCAATAGTCACATTTTTATTGAATGCAACTGTAGGTGAATCAAGCTCATAATCAATGTCTGCTTCGCTATCCATAAATACTACATACCACCAGAGCATTTATCAAATCATTAAAAATGATGTAACAAAAAAGGGCAGTGGTTCCACTGCCCTTTTCGTAATTTTTGAATCAAACCCAAATCCAATGTTGCTGGGGAAGTGTTTATGGCTGGCAAGCGCGTGAAGCTGGGGAGTCGCAGGGAGGGAGTGTACAATTGAAGTACATGACCGAGCGAGCACCACCAGCGACAAGCAGATTGCCGCCAGAAACGCTTACCGTGAGTAGAATTCCACCACCAGGTTTGGCTCCATCTTCACCGGATAGGGCACATCCGAAAGTTTCGGCGTGCGGGTGAAGGTCGCTTTCATTTCCTTGCTGTCCATATCGATGTAATCAGGCACATCACGCTCTGGCGAGGCGACCGACTCAAGCACGAGCGCGAGCTGCTTCGATTTTTCCTTGAGCTCAATCACATCGCCAACGCTCACGCGGAAGCTAGGGATGTTCACGCGCTTGCCGTTCACTTTCACGTGGCCATGGTTCACGAACTGGCGGGCAGCAAACACCGTTGGCACCACGCACATGCGGTAAAGCACAGCATCAAGGCGCGACTCGAGCAGGCCAATCAGGTTCTCCGAGTTATCCCCTTTCATACGACGGGCTTCTTCGTAGAAACGGAAGAATTGTTTCTCGGTCATGTTGCCGTAGTAAGCCTTGAGCTTCTGCTTGGCGCGCAACTGCGTGCCGTAGTCCGACAGCTTCTTTTTGCCTTTGCTGGCCACGCCATGCTGGCCTGGTGCGTAGTTACGGCGGTTTACTGGATCTTTCGCGCGGCCCCAGAGGCTTTCACCCAGACGGCGAGAAATTTTATACTTAACGGCATGGCGCTTGCTCATGACGAACTCCTTTATCAACAGATTCCTATCCCCAGTTTAGGTGCTAGGTTCAAGGTTTCAGCTTTCAGCTTTTGCACTATGCAGCACGTGGGAGCGACATACACAGCAGGGCTGAAACCTAAAACCTAAAACCTAAAACCTGACTATCCTTCAAAGAGAGGGGGATATGCGCTCCGGCTTCAAAGGAGGTGGGAACATAGCGATGAAGCCCTTTAAGTCAAGCGAATTGGATGAGGGATTGTCCCTAAATGTCATGCCGTGTTTACCACGGCATCCCGCTTATACAAACCAAAGCCAGCCCCCGCCATAAAGACAGGATGATGAGCTATTGTCTAGGTAAAGCATAATGGGCACAAGTATATCACACCCCATCAAAACCAGTAAGCGGTTGATTAAAATAAAAAATGTTTCACGTGAAACAATGCCTGTCACACAAAAAAAGCCAGCGCTAGGCTGGCTTTTTAGGGGTTACTATTCAATCGCTTACAGCGCAGCAATATTGGCCGTTTCAGGGGCTGGGGTTTGCTGACGTGCGGCCATCACCGCATCCGCACGGCTGCCTGCGGCACCCGCCACACCGTTCGCGCGGTCCGAGGCGATGCGTGCATCCACATCCGCCTGTGAGGCCGAGTTCATGTAAGACTGCATCGGCTGCGCTTGCGCCATTTGCATCTGGGCAAGCATGTCGCTCTGTGCTTGCAGGTTTTGGCTCTTGCGGTTCGCCAACCAGCTGCCACCTGCCGCCGCCCCTGCCAACACAACCCCTACAGGGGCCGCCTTAGGGAAATGCGTAAAGAGCTTCGTGCCACCATTCACAACCCAGCGTACTGGCTTCATGGCAAGCGCTATGGGTTGCTCGGCAATCCACACCCCAACGCCAAGGAGTTTACCGGCACCGCCCTTGATGGCAGCACCAACCCCGCGTGATTCTTCGACCACAATCATGCTTTCTTGACGAATTCTCGCAACTTCAGCTAGCGATTCCTGAGCCGCAAGGCGTGCTTCATTACGCGCATATGTCAACTCACGCAGATTCTCTGCATGGGTCACGGGGTCTTTGAACAGGCCCGTAAATGAATCTTTCACGCTATAACCAAAGTCGGTCACGGCGTTTGAAAGGCGACTGAATTCCCGGGTAACTTTCATAGCGTGTCCCTAACTCCCTTTAGCCTTGCTGCATTTGGCGTTGTGCGGTCACAGTGCCTTCATGGGCCATCGCGTTATCGTTTGCATAGGCTTTATCGTTTGCAGCAAACAGCTTGGTGCCTGCTTGGTTCATCGGTGCGCCTTGCGGCGGGAAATCATATTTCGCAGCGGGGGCGCTTGCAGCAATCGCTTCGGCTTGGGCCTGCGCCTGATACGCAGCGACTTGTGCCTGCACGGCATTCGCAGCGCCTTTTTCCTGGCTCACACGGTGGGCTGTTTGTGAAGCACCCAAAAAGCCCCCAAACACTGATCCAAGTACACCTGCAATTGGCGAGGAAATAATGCCCGTCACTAGGCCGCTGCCTGCACCCCACAAAATCGGAGCAAGTATGCCACCACTGGTTGCCAGCGTCGCTGCACCAATGGCAGCACCAATAACCGTTGCGGCAACTATCCAGCCAAAGCCACCTTTAACGGCGCCTTTCGCTGCGCCACCAACAGCGCCTGCTGCCACGCTTCCCGTCGCGCTGAATAGGCCGTGATCCACCGGTGCTACATTTTGCTGTTCCATCATCGTTCCCCTTTCGTGGGCATTCCATGGCGTTTTGCAAGCCATGCGTAGTTCTATCTAGTGTCTAGAATAACACAGGCCTAGGGCACCGTGTGTGAAGCTTTTGTGACAATCGTGGATTACGCTTCGCGCCTGATGAGGGCCCTTTGCCCTCAAACTCCCGCCGCTGCGCGGCTCGCCCTGCGGGCTACGCACCATGTCACCCACCTACAATCATCACTGGAAAGCGTTTTAGCCATACGTGGGGATAAGTTCTTAAAAACGCAGTGCCCGCTATGCTTTTTGCACGTCAGCCTTCGCACGCGCCGCTTTGTCGCTGGCTGGCGTGGTGTCGGGGCTTAACAGGCTACTGGCGCCATAGACCGTCGCGGCCAGCACCCCGACGCCCGCAAGCAGACCCGTGATCCCACCGCCAGCGCCTTCGCTTGCGCCACTGGCCGCGCCAATCCCGCCTGCGACCACCAGCCCGTGCTTGAGCGAGTTGGCCGCAACACCAGCAATGCCGTCTTTTGCAATATCGGCAACCTCTGCCTTCGCTTCTTCATCGCTCATCCCGGCAAGCTTACGTAATGAAACCGCAGTCTCCGGCGAGCTGACAGTCACCAGCGTTTCCACCCCCGCCACCACCGCTGCCACCGGCAGGTTGCCAAAGTTGAACACCCCTTTGACGGCGCCAGTCAACGTGCCGAAAATCTTACCTGGCAGCGATGTCAGCCAGCGAAACGGCGCCGAAACAAAATCCGTGATTCCACTGAAAAAACCACCGTCGGTTGGGATTGGCGCGGCAGCACCTGCAGCGCCCGCTGCACCCGCCGCTCCTGCGGCGCCATTTGCTGCTGCGGCGGCGGCTGCCGTTGTTGTTACAGGCTCTACCATCTAGTATCCCCTTCCATAGTCGCTGCTGCGGCTACTGACCATATTCTGCCAGTAATTATCGCCACGGTTACGGTCATTGAAATCTTCGACAAATTCGTTGCGGCGCTCCTGCACCTGCTGGGTAATGATGGCATCGCGCTGGCGTTGGGTGCCATAGGCAGAGCGGTAATCCGCACGCGAGTTGGGCACAGTCGTCTGGATTTTTTTGCGCTGGATCAGGTCTTCTGCATATTTCTCACCACGATGCGTGCGCCCCACCGCCTTGAATCCACCGGTGGCAAAGCCATAGGCGCCGCCGCCTAGCGCGCCTGCACCAAAGCCTATCGCCGTACCAAGCACAATAGGCATCATCAACGACGACAGGGCCACCGCAGCAATCACGCCAAGCCCCATGCCGACCCATAGGCCTTTACGGCCATAATGTGACATATCATTGAGACCATCTTTGAGTGCGCCCTTGATAAACGTCACCGCATAGCGCGCCGGCTTCATCGGGTCATGCCCGGTTTTCGCGGCAGCAACCTCCTGCGCCGCTTTGGCAGCGACGTTGGGTTGAGGACTTGGTGCGGTAACCTTCGTTGTCATAGTTTTTCCTAGCCTAACTATAACCGATTTGGCCGTTAACAACTGTGAAGGTTTGATGACAAATTGCATCGCGCAAGCGAAGCAATTTGTTGTTAAGCGCTAACGCGCGCTGACGAGGGTCTTCCCCTCGAGCTCCCGCCGCACGCGGCTCGCGCGGGCCATCCGCGCTACGCACAGCCAATAATCATCGTTCAAGTATGAAGCGCGTAGCCTTCCATGGCGAGCCGAGCTTTGCTCGGAGGGGGTAAGCGTAGCGTAGGGGGTGATACCCCCTTCAATCAACCACCAACCAACGCCTTCACCATGCCGCGCCAGGTGGCAATTTCCTGCTCGGTGAGGCCTGCACGCACGAGGGTGGCGCGGATATTGCGCCACATGATTTCCTTCTTTTCCGGCACGCGCCAGAAATTGACCCCATCCAACGCCGCCTCCAGCTGGCCGAGTAACCCCTCGAGCTGCGCGCGGGGGGCGACAGAAAGCTCGTGAGTTGTCAGTCGTGAGTCGTTAGCTTCTTTTCCTTCACTGACGACTAACGACTCACAACTCACGACTGACATGAACCATTCATAGGCACACACTACCACCGCCTGCCCGACATTCAGCGAAGCATATTCCGGGGCGACGGGAATGGTCACCACCGCATCGGCGAGTGCCATGTCTTCGTTCTCAAGGCCGGTGCGCTCGGGCCCAAATAGCATCGCGCATTTTTCGCCACGTGCCGCCCGCGCATGCAATTCCAGCATCGCTTCGCGCACATCCATCACCGGTAAATTCATCGCACGCTCACGCGCCGTGGTGGCCAGCACAAACTGGCAATCCGCGAGTGCGGCGCTGACCGTTTCATGCACCGACGCATCATCGATGATATTGAGCGCTTTGCCTGCCGTATCCGCCGCTTTAGGGTTGGGCCAGCCATCACGCGGGGCAACCAAACGCAATTCGCGCAAGCCAAAATTAGCCATCGCGCGCGCCGCCGCGCCAATGTTTTCGCCCATTTGCGGGCGGATGAGGATAACCGAGAGACTCAAATCAACAGCCTCCCTCGTAGCCAATTGTCAGAAGATATGATTTGCCATCCTTACCACGGAATCGAAAACGATCTTCTGAAAGATAGGTATAGCAAGGAGGAAGATTAGGATCAAATTTGCCTTGCGCATCCACGCACTCAGACAGTTTAGCTCCGCCTGGTCCGGGCTCACGTGCTTGTGGTGTGCCAAATTTCATCGGCATCTTCGTTAAAGCGACGGATGCTTCGTCTCTCAGAACACGCTCAACTAGAAAACCTTCGGTATTTACCGAACCGACACGTACCACGCTTACATCAATAGGACCAGTCGTAGGTATCTTTTGCCAAGTCGATACTGCTCTAGAATCCAGATCACCCCATTGCCCACCATCTCCAATCGCACCCTGCACCACGACCTGATGTTCAACCGAATTGGAATCAATATTCGTGAAATGCAACGTTGCTAGCTCGGATACATCATACCCGTCGCCTAACGTAAAATTTCGGCCCTCTCGTTGCGCGAGCAAGGGCGGATATTGTTCTGGGCTGAGAAGAGTCTGACGTGTATGCGCCGTCACCGTCGGCGCAGAGATTACTATTTCTTGCCCATAAGCAGCATGGCTCAACAAGAGAACACATGCCGTCAGCCAGTTTTTCATGGCACCCGCACCTTTTTCTTCATCAAATGATAGCTGATCGCATCATAGAGCGCGTTGAAGGATGCATCGATGACGTTGTGGCTCACGCCAATCGTCGTCCAGCTTGCGCCGGTGTCATCGCGGCTTTCGATCATCACCCGCGTCAGCGCCGCTGTGGCTTCCGAAGGGGGTCAAAATCCGCACCTTATAGTCCGCCAGGTGCATGGATTTCAGCTGCGGGTATTTCACAATCAGCGCCTTGCGCAGCGCCGCATCCAGCGCGTTCACGGGGCCATTGCCCTCGGCCACGGTCATTTTCAATTTGCCCTGCACGGTCAGCTTCACCGTCGCTTCACTCATCGTCACGCGCTTGCCCTTCGCATCCACCCGCCGTTCATCGAGCACGCGGAAGCTGTGAAGGTCGTAATAAATCGGCACGCTGCCGAGCATCTGCCGCGCCATCAGCTCGAAGCTGGCGCCTGCATCTTCGTAAGCATAGCCCAGCACCTCGCGGTCCTTCACCGCTTTGACAAGGTCCGAAATGCGCGGGTCATCCGCCGCCACGTCAATCCCCATCTGCGCAAGGCGATTCAAAATATTCGCTCTGCCCGCTTTATCAGAAACCAGAATCACGCGGCTATTGCCCACCAGCGCCGGGTCGATATGTTCATAGCTTTTCGTATCCTTGCTCATCGCGCTCACATGCAGCCCGCCTTTATGCGCGAATGCACTTTCGCCCACATAGGCAGCGTGCTTATTGCTCGGGCGGTTCAGGCGCTCATCCACCAAACGGCTTAGGGCACCGATGCGCGCGAGTTGCTTATCGCTGACACCGGTTTTGTAATCCATCTTGAGCATGAGGGTGGGGATGATGGCGATGAGGTTCGCATTGCCGCAGCGCTCACCAATCCCGTTGATGGTGCCTTGCACCTGGCGCACCCCGGCCTCAACAGCGGCGAGTGAATTGGCTACTGCCTGCTCGGTATCGTCATGGCAGTGAATGCCGAGGTTTGCCTTCGGCAGCGCCTTCTTCACGGCAGCCACAATGCTGCGCACTTCGCTAGGCAAGCTGCCGCCGTTCGTATCGCACAGCACTAGCCAGCTGGCACCGCCCGCCACCGCCGCACGCAGAACATCAAGCGCATAATCGGGGTTTGCCTTATAGCCATCAAAGAAATGCTCGGCATCGAACACCGCTTCGCGCTTTTTGCCCACCACATGCGCAAAGCTCTCTTCAATCATTTTCAGATTTTCTTTTTTGGACACCTTGAGGGCGGCTTCCACCTGCCAATCCCATGCTTTGCCGACCAAGCACACGCTTGGGGTTTTGGCGGCCAGCACATCTTGTAAGCCGGGGTCGTTGCTGGCGCTGCGCCCCGCGCGGCGGGTCATCCCAAACGCGGTAATTTTCGCTTTTTTTGCACTGGGCATTTTTTCAAAAAACGCATCATCGGTGGGGTTCGCGCCTGGCCAACCACCCTCGATATAATCAATCCCAAAGCTATCCAGTGCTTCGGCAATGGCAACCTTATCGGCCACGGTGAAGTCAATCCCGCGGGCTTGTGCGCCATCGCGCAAGGTTGAATCGTAAAGGTAAATGCGTTCGCTCATCGCGTGCTTATACTAGGATTTGAGGGGGTTAGCAAGCAAAGCTAGAACGCGTTATTGAACCGCGGGTAGCAACTAAAGCTTTTATTGGCAAAGTTATACTCAGCCGTTGCATCCGCAGGCGCCGTTAGGCCAACCGCCGTGGTGCAGGGAAAGGTAACATTACCTTTAAATGATATCAGCTTGCCATAACCAGGCTTGCCATCATCCACTTTCGTATCAATATTCCATTGCTCTTCGGGCGTAAAAAATAGCGTGCCACTGCCCACAACATACATCAACTGCCCTGCAGGCTCGTAGAAGCCTGCGGTACTGGCAGGGTTCGGGGTGGTGAGCGTACCAACATACCAAAACGCCGCAGGCGCCACGTTCGAACCAGGAAATGTTTTACCAGGTACAGGTGGATTGACAAATACGCCTGTGTAAAGCCCCTCAATTAACCCGGCATTGGCTAGGTGTTGCCAGAAGCGGGCGGGTTCATCATTCGAGCGCACATTGGTGACAATGTTCCCATCACCGTTACCATTACAGGTGGCAGCACTGCCAGAATCAATCGCCTGGCACGTAGCGTCGCTACCATTGCCACCCGCACTTGTCCAAAAACTTGTGGCATTTGCCATATCGCCAGGCAATGCGAAATATTTATCACGAAACGTATAGGTCGCAGTCGCGAACTTCTGATAATCGCGCACAAAGGTTCGAAGTTCCGCAGCACGAATCAGCGCTTGCCCCGAAAGCACACCCCCTACCAGCAGGCCGAGGATGACGAGAACGATAGACAACTCAACCAACGAAAAAGCGTATTTTTTCATAGGATTACGGTAACAGTTAAGCACAAATTTTGCAAGTTAGTCCTTACGCCCATGCTTTTCCTTGCGGTGAACGAGGTATTTCTCGGTGACAATATAGGTAAACGTAATTGTCCACCCAATCAGGATGAGGCCAAGAATCGCCTCCACCCCAACCAGCAAACGCAGGCCACCGGTCGGCGCCACATCCCCCAAGCCGAGCGAGGAATAGCTCACCACCGAGAAATAGACATAATCAAGCAGGTTGTGATCGGTATGGCCCGTCAGTGCGCCAAACCCGAGCTGGTTCACCAGCACATAATAGGCCAGCGCAAAGGCCCAGACCGCAATCGTATGGCCAACAAATGAAGCAAGGACGGTGAACATAATCTGCATGCGTGGGCGACCCTCAAGGCGCGGTAATAGCAGCCACACATGCGCCATGATTTCATAAAACGCCGCCACACACACTACAATCAGCCCGGCAGACACCGCCGACGCGGCCAGGAAATTCAGTGCGTCTAAGCTCTGCGCCATGTGGTCCCCGTGGCGCTATCCTCAAGCACAATGCCACGCGCCTTGAGCGCCTCGCGAATCGCATCGCTCGTGGCAAAATCACGCGCCTTTTTGGCGGCGTTGCGCGCTTCGATTTGCACCTCGATCCACAGCGTGTCTTCCCCTGCCGAATCACCCTTGAACCAGTTCACCGCATCGGTGAGCATCAGCCCCATGAACTGCGCATTGGCAAGCAACTCATCATCGCCAAGCGTTTGCAAAACCGCGAGGGCTTTGGGTGTATTTAGATCATCACGTAATGCTGACAGAATTTCTTGATTCACTGGCGACTGGCGACTGGCGACTGACGACTGCTTGCGATAGAGCCGGTTCATGACCTTCTCGGCATCGCTGAGCAGCTTCTCGCTCCAATCGAGCGGTTCGTTATAGCGCGTGCTCATCAGCGCGAAGCGAATCACCTCACCCTTCACGCCTTTACTCAACAAATCATGCACGGTGATGAAGTTGCCCAGCGATTTACTCATTTTCTCACCCTCGACGGTGAGAAAGCCATTATGCACCCAGTATTTGGCATAGTGGCTGCCTGCATTACCACAGGTGCTTTGCGCAATTTCGTTCTCATGGTGGGGGAACATCAAATCCGCCCCGCCGCCATGAATATCAAAATCATGGCCCAAATGGGTCTCGCTCATGGCCGAGCATTCAATATGCCAACCGGGGCGTCCGACACCCCAGGGGGAATCGAATTTGCTGCTGGCATCATCCGCCGCGCTTGCTGGCTTCCACAACACAAAATCACCCGCATATTCCTTGTAGGGCGCCACTTCCACCCGCGCACCGGCGATCATATCCTTCACACTGCGGCGGCTGAGGCTTCCATAGTTCGGGTCCTTTTGCACCCGAAACAGCACATGCCCCTCGGCAGCATAGGCAAAGCCGCCCGCAATCAGCCGTTCAATCAGTGCAATCATTTGCGCAATATGTTCGGTGGCCTTGGGCTCGACGGTGGGCTTCAAGCAATTGAGCGCGCCCATATCGGCATGGAACTGCTCGGTCACTTCATGCGTCAGGGCTTGAATGGTAATCCCGCGCTCGACGGCGGCGGCGTTAATTTTGTCATCCACATCCGTAATATTGCGTACGAAGGTAACCTTCGGAAAATCATGCGCCAGCAACCGATAGAGCATATCATAGACCACCACGCTGCGCGCATTACCAATATGCGGGCGGGCATAGACCGTCGGCCCGCACACATACATTTTTACATGCGCTGGGTCGATGGGCGTGAAGGGCTCAACGGCACGGGTCAGGGTGTTGGAGAGTTTGATCATGATTTCTCCGTTAGCGGATGACTTGGGGCATTAGCACGCACAAAAGCAACCATGCGTTCTATTTCGGGCGATGCATTGACCAGCTTGACTGGAATATGTGGATTTGCATTGACGAAGATACGGAAAATTTCATCGGCAAATCCCTGTCCGATCTCATCGACCCCTCTGAAATCAAGCATCACTTCTGTAAACTGCTCAAAACGTGATAATATACGTTTTGCCTGTGAACGCGAAACGAGTTGTTGTCCAGGCTCGCGCGCTAAGGCAATAGGGACATGAGTTCTACGAAAGCGCAGATCGTCATCCTGATATTTTTTAAAGACATCATTTTTTGTCCACTGGGCATCCTTAGTAATTTGCATGTATATTGCGGTCCCTTGACGATAGCGTGCACGGTCTTGCACTTCAACCAACCACTCCTCGTCCTCTTCGCGTCGACGCCGATACGCAAGTAAGCCCGATCGAATCGTAAAACGATCGAACATGCGAGAAGTAAAATAAATCCCTTCACCCGCATGGCGCTCAGGATAGGTCGTTAATTTACCTTTTGAAAGCTCTAGCAAAGCTTCTTGTGGGCTATCAAGGTTACGTGCTTTCTGAATTTTCTCAAAAATTCCAACACCGCGATCAATGATGAAAAACTCAATGCCAGCATAGTTCTGGCGAACTATAATGGTTCCTTCTTTACTCTGCGAGTGGTCGATTGCATTGTTCAGCATCTCAGTGAACCCATACTCACAAATTGCGAGCACACTTAAAGGCAACTTCAAATGCGGGAAAACTCTGTGTCTCCACACTGCATCTTCGCTATCAGGAAACAACTCAATATTAAAGTTTAGCTCCAATGTATTGGATAATCGATAGCGGCGATTGCGTGTTGAGCCTTCAGCAATCAAAAGGCCTTCCGCAATTGCTTGATTGATATAATGCAATATCGCAGGACGGCTCAGCGAAAAGTGCTTCATCGCTTTTGCGGTAACAGTGGTTGGATAATCCCCAACATTCAGTAAAATGAAGTCTTTTATGTTTTCTGCTTTCACCATAAGCCGATTGTAATACGGGCAAGCTTATATTGTAAAGTTTTTAGCTGATGATTGTAAAGTTTTTGGCTGTTGATTGTAAAGTTTTTTGCTGGTGATTGTAAAGTTTCTGGCTGATGATTGTAAGGCGTCGCAATTAACATATTGATAAACGAAGATTAAGCCACCTGCCCCATCAAGCGCTTCTCAGCCCGTTCACGGCCCATCAGCGCCAGCACCGTTTTCATCTCTGGCCCATGCTCCATGCCTGTGAGCGCCAAGCGCAGGGGCATGAACAGCTCCTTACCCTTGCGGCCTGTTTTTTCCTTCACCGCATTCACAAGCATTTCCCAGCTACCTTCGTTCCATTCACCCGCGGGCAATGAAGCCGCAGCAATGCCGACAAACTCACGGTCCGCATCCGCCACCACCGGGGTGATCGGCTGGTGCAGCACTGCCCACCAGTCGCGTGCGTCATCAATCGTGGCGAGGTTCGCTTTGATAGCTTCCCAGAACGGTGCATCGATGCTGCCCATACCGCGCGAGGCCAGCATTTGCTGCACGTCGCTGAATGGCAAATGGTGCAGCATTTTCTGGTTCAAACGCTCCAGCTCCAGCGGGTCATAATTCGCCATGGCGCGGCCTAGTTTGCTGATGGCAAAGCTCTCGATCAGCGCCTCAATGCTTGGCGCGAGCTCGATGGAATCCGACGTCCCGATTTTCGATAGATAACTCATCAACACCAGCGGAAAAATACCGCCCTCGCGCAGTGAGCGAATATCGCCACCGCCGACGCGTTTGCTGATTTTACCCTCTTTCATCTTGAGCAATGCCATATGCCCGAAGGTGGGGATTTCATGGCCCATCGCCTGCATGATCTGCACCTGCATCGCGGTGTTGGAAACATGGTCCTCGCCGCGAATAATATGGGTGATCCCGTGCTCGCCATCATCGACGCATGTCGCAAAGGTAAAGAGTGCCTCGCCATTCTCGCGGAACATGACGGGGTCACTCAGCTTGGCTCCATCAAACTCGACTTTACCACGCACCATGTCGTCCCACACAATCGGTGCGGCATCGAGCTTGAAGCGCCAGTGCGGCGTGCGGCCTTGTGCTTCATATTCCGCGCGTTTTTCGGGTGTGTCGTTCAGCGCTGCCCGGTCATAAATTGGCGGCAGGCCTCGGCCCACAAGCATCTTGCGTTTAATGTCGAGCTCTTCCGCCGTTTCATAGCACGGGTAAAGGCGGCCTTTGGCAATCAAATCCTGCTTGGCCAGTTCATAGCGGTCAAACCGGTCGGATTGTTTTTCGAGGATATCCCACTTAACCCCGAGCCATGCAAGGTCTTCTTTCAGGCCAGATTCATACCGGTCTTCGCTTCGCGCGCGGTCGGTGTCATCGATGCGCAGCATGAATTTACCGCCAAGGGATTTGGCGAATAGATAATTGGCAATCGCGGTACGCACATTGCCCACATGCAGCCAGCCGGTGGGGCTTGGCGCAAAACGAACTAAAACAGGCTTGGTCATATTTATCCTTTTAACTCACCATTCTTGTCATACCAGCGAAAGCTGGTATCCAGCACAAATTATGATGCTGCTTTAAAAACTGGATGCCAGCCTTCGCTGGCATGACAAAAGACATAAAAAATCCTCTAAGGCGCGAGCGTTAGAGGATTTTTATGGCTTGTTCAAGGTGGTATTATTTAACCAACTAGGCTGGACCACCACGACCAGTACCAGCACCATTGGCAGCTGTCTGAGAAATAGCCGCAGCCGTGTGTTGACCAACAACCCGTTCCGCTTCAGCTGCCTTTAATGATTCAACATGCTCAATGTCTTGAGGCGAAATACCAAGCTTTGCTAAGTCGATTTTTCCTACAAGTTTGCCCTCTGCATCATACAATGTGTCAGCAATCGTCATTTCGGCGCGCTGTGTCAAAATTGCTTTCTGAATATCATGAAAATTATAGTGTGCTTGAATGTATTTTACAGCGTCATAGCCGTAATCATGCGCTAAGTGAATATGCGCATTCTGACGCTGGTTTTCACGCATTACGCGCAGCGCTGAACTGGCCTCACCCATATGAATCATATCACTTTTACCACTCATCTTGCTTCTCCATCAGTTAGTGTTTTTATGACTAATACGCTACCGTTCAGCGTGCCGTTTGACAGTTCTAGCCCACCCGCCTCTTGCTGTGTGTGACAGTTACATGAAGATTAATCCCTCTTCAAATTTAAGTTAAAAAGCAGCAAGAATTCCAAAATAACACAGTCAACTAAACGCTATCAGCGCTGTACGCCCGGAGTATTTTCTAGCCCCTGTTTTTCCGAGTATGGTGAGGGTGGCACAAGGCGCAAATGAGGCCGCATTCGGATGGGTCTGGTAGGGTCTAGATTGTCATTCAGGTCTGACGTGTCATCTGCGCCGTCAGGGCCAACCTTCAGTGCGCGCTCGCGCGCCATGCGCAACTCAAGACGCTCATCTTCGGATAAAGGCGTATTTGGATCATCTGCAGACATCACGCTACCTATCGCTGTGAATACTTTAATCGTTCGATAGTAGCGCATACGCCGTGGACTGCGCGTGACAATTCAGTGAAGATTGCCTTACCCAAACTTCCAGCGGTTGGTAATGGGCCAGCGGCGGTCGCGGCCAAAGGCCATCGGCGTGATTTTCACCCCCGGTGCGCTTTGGCGGCGCTTATATTCAGCCCCCGCCACCATGCGCGCCACCCGCTCGACGGTCGCTTTATCCATGCCTTCTGCCACCAGCTCGGCCACCGATAACTGGCGCTCGATCAGCCCACGCAAAATCGCATCGAGCACCATGTAAGGCGGCAACGAGTCTTCATCACGCTGGTTGGGGCGCAGCTCAGCGGTGGGTGGTTTACTGATCATGCGCGCAGGAATGACCGGGCGAGACGGGGTCGAGGCTGCGCCCAAAAACCCATATGAAGTCAATGCCTCGGCGCGCTGCGCCGTGCGCCACACCGAAAGCTTGGTCACGGTGGTTTTATAGACGTCCTTAAGCACACTGAAGCCGCCGCACATATCGCCATAGAGTGTCGCATAGCCCACCGACATTTCCGACTTATTACCGGTCGTCAGCACCATCGCACCGAATTTGTTACTAATGCCCATCAGCAATAGCCCACGCAGTCGCGCTTGAATATTCTCCTCGGTCGTATCCGCATGGCGGCCAGCAAATAGCGGGGCTAGTGTCTGCCGTGCCGTATCCATCAACGGCGTGATGGGCACCGTATCCATCCGGATACCCAGGGCTGCTGCAAGCTCTTCGGCATCCTCGACGCTATCATCGCTGGTGAAGGGGCTTGGCAAGCGCAAGGTATGCACCTTCTCGGGCCCGAGCGCATCCGCAGCGATGGCTGCCGTCAGGCCCGAATCAATGCCGCCGGAGAGGCCAAGCACCACACCGGGGAAGTTATTTTTTGTCACATAGTCACGTAGGCCCAGTACCAGCGCATGGTAAATCGTGCGCTCATCCGTTGAAATCTCGACCATCGGGGCTGCGGTGCAATGCCAAACAGCCTGAGGTGTTGTCGTTCCCTCCCCCACAGGGGGAGGGTTAGGGTGGGGGCGTAGCGAGCGATGCTCGCTGGAGTCTTTCGTGTACAATGCCTCATATATAGAAACGACCGTTCCTTCGATGTTTTGTAACACGTCATTATTCCAAAATCGAAGCACTTTAAATCCTTGCGCTTCAAGAAATTGAGTCCGCACAGAATCTTTCTCTCGCGCATTTTCCTCAGCATGCTGGCCACCATCAAGCTCGACAATCAGTTTTGGCTCAAGGCAGGCAAAATCAGTAATATATTTACCCACTGGATGTTGTTTACGAAACTTAGCGCCAAGTTGCTCTCTACGCAGCATTCTCCAGAGTAGTTGCTCCGCATCGGTCATGGCTTTTCGTAACAACCGCGCGTTGGATAGAGCACTCACCAATGGATAGTCGCGCACGCGTTGCGCCCCCCTCCCAACCTCCCCCCTGAGGGGGGAGGGAGAAAACTGCTTCTCCCACTTCGTGATACCCAGCGATTCTTGAAATGCGGGCAGCCTTGCAACATCACGGCCCTCAACGCCGACGGCATAGGAACGGCCATCGAACACCAGCTCGTCCTGCCCACCAATGAGGTTGAGGTAAATGACCGGCAGGCCAGTCGCCGCCACCGCCGCATCCACCACTTTTTTGCGCTGCCCCGCTTTGCCGATATGGTAAGGGCTGGCATTTTGCACGAGCAGTATTTCCGCGCCTTGGCCAGCCAAGGCCTTGGCGGCATTCACATCCCATACTTCTTCGCAAATCAGCACGCCAAGCGCAATGCCGCGCCAGTTCACCACGCTGGGTGCCGCACCCACATCGAACACACGCTTTTCATCGAACACGCCATAGTTCGGCAAATCATGTTTTTCACGCACGACCGTGAGCGTGCCGCATGAGGCAAGGAGGCTTGCGTTGTAAATATGGCCGTCGCGCTCCCACACACTGCCAAACATCAGGTCGCAAGGCAGGTCCTTTGTAGCGTCCGCAATCTGCTGCGCTGTGGCCATCGCCGCTTGGCGAAACGCGGGGATCAATATCAAGTCCTCGGGTGGATAGCCAGTGAGGCACATTTCAGGGTAAAGCACCAAATCCGCGCCGTCACGCGCTGCATCCCTCGCCCATTGCTCGATGCGCGCGGCATTGCCATTAAGGTCACCCACAGTGGTGTTCATTTGGGCCAAGGCAAGGGTAAAGGATGTCGTCATAGGCCGCAATGCTGGCGCAAATAGGCCCATTTGGCAATCGCGTAATCACCCCTGTTTCATGAAAATACGGGCAATGCTGGTATCCCCGCCGTGGCTATGCTAAAGAATCTGTCATTACACTGAACGGATTGCGACCCTATGCCCTACGAAGACCCACTCGAAGCCGCCCTGCGCTCCCTCACCGATGTGACCTGGACCAAGCGTAAAGACCGTTTCGAGGCGCGCATCAACCATACGCATCTCGAGGGTATCCAGCTCATGCTCGCTGATCATAACATCATTGCGCATGGCGAAGTCAGCGCGCAGCGCAGTGGGCGTTACATTGCGACCGTGAGCATCGACCAGACGCCCAATATCCTCAAGGCCGTCAAGGCCACCAACGCAGTCGTGAAGCCCCATCGCCGCAAGTGGCATTCATAACGTCCCAATTGTCATCAAATCTTCTTATTCAAGGTGCAGGCTCAGAGCTATAACTGCAGCAAAAGGAGACTATTATGAGCACCCCAGATACATTTGATACTTACGCCATTTGCGCTGATTTAAACCGGATTACGCGCTACGATTGGCAATTCAAGCACGATCCGCTGCACCCAAGACTCGATGTATTCGAGAGCACCCTGCCAGACCTTGACGCAGCCAGAGATTTTCAAGCAACGCTGGTGGATCATGGCATCCACTTCTCTCGCCTTTCAAGTGATCCTTTAAAAGAGCCTGCACTCACTTTCACGTTACACCCTGATGAAGCTCAAAAATTTATTGCCAGCCAAACGCCCTCGTTGGCTGTCAACCCCGTCGGCATCGATGGTAAGCGGGCAGATACGCTCAAAGCAATCACTGGCATCACGTGGGCAAAAGCTAAGGATGGGCAATCATTTCAATCCAACCCTATTGACCAATACAAAGCCCTAGAATTAATCGCTGTGCTTGATGAGCGGAAGATTGAGCATGATGCACCCGCTAATCAAGATGGCTTAATCGTCGTCACGCTGACTTCGGAAATGGCTGACAGCTTAATCAGCAAAGCTGGCCAAACGAGTGCTATCGCTGAGCGCATCAGTGGCGCTGCAAAACCGAAACACACGCGATAACTAAAGTGCCTTCTCAAGCTCGGGGATGAGGGTGAACAAATCGCCCACAAGGCCATAATCGGCGATCTCGAAAATCGGTGCGTTTTCATCCTTGTTGATGGCGACAATCACCTTGCTTTCTTTCATCCCCGCCAAATGCTGAATGGCACCTGAGATACCCACCGCAATATAAAGCTCGGGGGCGACGACCTTGCCCGTCTGGCCCACCTGCCAATCGCTTGGCACAAAGCCCGCATCGACCGCAGCGCGGCTCGCGCCAAAAGCCGCATGCAGCTTATCGGCGATGCCGTTGAGCAGCGCAAAGTTCTCCTTACTGCCCATGCCGCGCCCGCCGGAAATGACCACCCGCGCCGCACTCAGTTCTGGCCGGTCGGATTTACTTTCGCTCACACTCACAAAACGTGAGGTGGCCTTGACTGGCACAGCGGGAACATCCGTCAGCACGGCGTTACCGCCCGTGGCGGCCACTTTATCAAACGCTGTCGCGCGTACGGTGATGACCTTGATCGCATCGCTCGATTGCACGGTCTCAAGCGCATTACCCGCATAGATGGGGCGCACGAATGTATCGGCTGACACCACCTGGGTGATTTCCGAAATTTGCTGCACATTGAGCAGCGCCGCCACGCGTGGCATCACATCCTTACCGACACTGGTTGCCGCCGCCAGAACATGGGTGTAGCCGCCGGCCAACTCGGTAATAAAGGGCGCGAGATTCTCTGCGAGCGGATGTGCATATATCGCGTCATCCTCGATGAGCACCTGCGCAACCCCAGCAATTTGTGAAGCGGCTTGCTTCACCGCATCAATACCATGGCCGGCAAGAGCCACGTGAATCTCACCGCCAATTTTTTGTGCCGCACCAATGGCGGCGCGTGTGGCGGGTGCAATCGTGGTTCCGTCATGCTCGGCAACGACTAGTATTTTCATCTAAGTCTCCAGTCTCTAGTCCCCAGTCTCCAGCGTAGCGCACCTTTTTTTGCGACTAGAGACTAGTGACTTGATTAAATCACTTTGGCTTCATTCCTTAGTTTATCAACCAGCTCCGCCACATCCTTCACCTTGCCACCGCCTTTGCGCTTGGCAGGCTCGGCGACACTCAGCACCTTCGTGCGCGGCGCAACATCCACGCCCAATTCGTCAGGCGTAAGCGTCATGAGCGGCTTCGCACGCGCTTTCATGATATCGGGCAGTTTGGCATAGCGCGGTTCGTTCAGCCGCAAATCGGTGGTGATGACGGCAGGCAATGTCACCGCAATGGTCATGAGTCCACCATCCACCTCGCGGGTGACGATGGCTTCGCCGCCCGTAATTTCAACGGCACTGGCGAACGTCGCTTGCGGCCAGCCCAGCAATGCAGCCAGCATCTGTCCGGTCTGGTTAGCATCATCGTCGATCGCCTGTTTGCCACAAATCACCAAATCAGCTTGCTCTTTGAGGGCCACGGCTTTGAGTAATTTTGCGGCCGCAAGCGGCTCAATCCGCGCGTCAGTGCTAATCACTATCGCCCGATCCGCCCCAACGGCGAGTGCGGTGCGCAAGGTTTCTTCCACCGCCTTTGTGCCAATCGACACGGCGACCACTTCGGTGGCAATCCCCTTTTCCTTCAAGCGAATCGCCTCTTCGACCGCGATTTCATCAAAGGGGTTCATGCTCATTTTCACATTCGCAAGCTCGACCCCCGAGCCATCCGCCTTGACGCGGATCTTTACGTTATAATCGACTACCCTTTTCACCGGAACCAGTATGCGCATTATTAGCCCTCTCCTCGCGCTGTGCTTGGCAGCCTTCGCTGCAGCGCTATCCACCTTTACGCACCGCTTGGCAGTCTTCGCTGCGGCGCTATACAATTAACACTGTGCGTGTTTTTTGTGCAGAATGCAAGCGCTTGGCGTGCAGTGCAACACGCGCAAAAAAGTTCAAAAATCGAAAATGAAAACCTGGATTAAGCGCCGGTACGCGTCATCAGAAGCAGTACGACCATGGCAAGCGCCGCGCCTTGCAGCGCCACCCGGGCGACCATTAATTTATTGCCATATTTGCGGTTGGCTTCACCACCCTTAGCCATGAACACAATGCCGGTAACGAGCACCCCAGCGGTGGAGAGCATCAGAACAATCAGCAATACGACGCCGGCGATATACATCAGGCAAACACTCCGTGGCGGGACTGACGTAAAACATACGTGCGGCTGCAATAAGGGCAAGTTACTTTGTTGTCATGGTCATGGTCGATATGCAGGTAAACGCGCGGATGGCCAAGTGCCCCGCCGCCGCCATCACAGGAAACCTCAAGCTGATTCACTTCAATCGTTTCAAACATAACGCTCTTTCAATTCGCAAAGACAAATGTTGGTCCAGTTTTCTCGCCAACAGGTACTGGGGGTGAGGCAGGCTTGTCAAGGCTCACGCGGCGCACGCTGCTGCCAGTCATGACCGGGGTGTCGCTGCGTGCGCTCATCACCGGTGTTGAGGACGCATCGGCCACCGCCACCGGCTTCACCTCAGGGGCCGATGGTGCCACGGGCTGGCTTGGCTTGACGACCATCACCTCACTTTGCTTACGCAGCGAATCATCGACCCGAATGACACGCACTTGTCGCGCCTCTTTCATCGGCCGTGTGGTTGCCACCACGCGGGTTGGCGCAGCGGCTACCTGCGTATTCGCCGCCTGAGGTTGCGACGCCCCCGCCTTCACCCCGCGGGCTTGGGCCACCTTGCCCACGATGCTGTTCCAGCTGCGCTCGATGTTGGCAAGATAGCGCTGCCCATGCACGCTGGTGCGCGAATGATACGCCGCGGTTGCCTTGATCCAATCCCCAAGGCTGGCATAATTATCGCTCAAGAATTTGGCGGCATAGCCGACATTGGCCGCAGGGTCGAAGGCCTGATTGAGATTCGCAAACGCTTTGGGGTGATGCTTCAGGTTCACCTGCATGCAGCCCACATCGATGCTTTGTTTGCCACTCGCAAGGAAATGCTGTGTCTGGGCGATGGCTTCGGCCTTGCTGTTGAAATGATAGCCTTTCCCTTCCACATTGATGGTCCATGGCCAAGGCACGCTCATGCCCAAGCCCTTGTGGTAGCGGCCCGACTCCGTGGTAGCGATGGCAGCCAGCAAATGGGTGGGAATATTATTTTTCTTTTCCTCGACCGGAAAATACTGGGTGCATTGGCGCGCGCCGTCGATCAACGCATCGCCCGCGGCAAGGGCAGCAGGTGACGCACTGAGCACAAGCGCGAGCACGAGCGTCGTGCCCGCTACGCCCAAACGCTGCGAAAAAATACCCTGCAAATGCATCATGTCTCTATTCTAGCAAACCCTGTGCCGGGATACAAAAGAAATCCGTATGACAAATACTTACATTTGATTTAAACTAGAGATATTCACCTCTTTTGGCATGGAGTCGCTGTGCACCACGTTTCATCTGAAAAATCCTGCAACTCGCGTCGGGCCTTTACCCTGGTTGAGCTCTCCATTGTGCTGGTGATCATTGGGCTGATAGTGGGCGGTATTGCAGCATTTCAAAGCTACAGCAATAACGC
>CAZOFC010000008.1:0-23530 GCA_964578965.1 uncultured Azospirillum sp. | reverse complement strand
GCAACCCTGCAGGGCCAGATCAACCCTACGCAACTTGGCCAACTTCAAATCGCGACCTTCGTCAACCCAAACGGGCTGCAGGCGCTCGGGGATAACCTGTTCATCGAAACCGCGGCGTCGGGTGCCCCCTTGCCGAATAATCCGGGCATTGATGGCACCGGCACATTGCTGCAAGGCTACCTTGAGAACTCCAACGTGAACTCCGTGACCGAGATTACCGGCCTCATTGTGGCGCAGCGGGCATACGAGATGAACACCAAGGTCCTCGAAGCCGTCGATGAGATGCTCCAATCACTCAATCAATCCGTCTAATACCAACGAAGGGTAATCCCCATGCGTCTCGACACTCTCATCGCTCTCACACGTTACAGCATGCAACTTGTTGCGCTAATGCTGATGCTGCCGGTGGCGCAGGCGCATGCTGGATGGAGCACGCCCAACGCCCCGACCGACGTCATCGCGACCGCACAGGCGATTCCACCCGTTGGCATTACCACCACTGTCAGCCCTGCGTATTTTAACATCACGGCACAGGATGTGGGCAAGGCGGTGGCCGAACAGTTGCAACTGCAAGCCGTCGAGAAAAAAGCAGATGTAGATCTTGCCGCAGGCAGCCCGGAAACTCTCTATAGTGCGAATCACCCGCTCAAGGTCTCGATTCATGCGCTTCAAGTCGATACTACCGCCCGCCGTTGGCAGGCGCAGGCCTATATTTTAGCCAACGGCAAGACCGAAACCGTGAAACCGGTGAGCGGCACCTATACGCCACTGGTCGATGTGCCCGTGCTTTCGCGCCAGCTGAGCAAGACCGACGTGATTGAAGCAAAGGACATCCGCATGAAATCGATCTCCGATCGTTTCTTGCGTAAGGACATGGTCACCGAGGCGGCACAGCTCATTGGGCAATCGCCGCGCAATGTGATTTCGCCCGATCGCCCAATCCGCGCGGGTGAGATCAGCTCGCCACTGCTGATCAAAAAAGGCACTCAGGTCGAACTGACCTATACCAGCCCGTACATGAGCCTGAAAGCGACGGGCGTTGCCCTGCAAGATGGCGCGGCTGGCGATGCCATCCGAGTTAAAAACGATAAATCTGAAAAAGCGGTGAGTGGTCGCGTGGTGGCTGCTGGTCGTGTCGAAGTGAACACCACCCCGTCATTATAGGGATCAGGAGCTGTTATGAAACCTCTCGCACTGACTTTACTCGCTGCCACCGCACTTTCCTTGAGTGCTTGCGGCGACACCTTACGCAAAATCGATCAGATTGGCGAGCAGCCGCCACTGACCAAAGTGGAAAACCCACAGACCCGCCCGGATTATAAGCCCCTCTCCTGGCCGCTGCCCGACCCTGAGGGCAGCAGCACACGCAGCGCCAACTCGCTGTGGCAGCCCGGTGCGCGTGGGTTCTTCCGTGACCAGCGCGCCAGCCGCGTGGGCGATATTCTGCGCGTGACTATCAATATCGATGATGAAGCCCAATTCATCAACACCTCGGTCGCCAACCGTGTAAGCGCGGATAACAGTGAGGTGAATGCGATTGCCGGGCTTGAAAGCAAAATTGGCCGCCTCATTCCCCTCGCAGGTGTGACGACGAACCCAGCCAACCTGATTGATTATTCAAGCAATACCCAAAACACCTCGAACGGCAACATCATCCGCGATGAAGAAGTGACCGCACAGGTCGCAGCGCTCGTCACACAAGTGCTACCCAATGGGAACCTCGTGATCGAGGGTACACAAGAGGTGCTCGTTAATTATGAGGTGCGTGAAGTTTCAGTCCGCGGGGTAATTCGCCCGCAGGATATTACCGCAGAAAACTCGGTGAACTCGGCACAGATTGCGCAAGCGCGGATTGTCTATAGTGGCCGTGGCCGCATCAGCGATACGGCGCAACCACGCTGGGGCGCGCAGGCAGTCGAGATCCTCTCGCCGTTCTAGCTGTTATTGGATGCTACGTTATTGGATGCTATGCGTTGGTCTGCTCACCAACCCTGCGCCCCACTTCGTGGGCTTATGGTTGGCTAGCCCACAACACCGCGTGTCACCCCGGCCATCGCGCTGGGGTCCAACTTCCATCTTAAACAGCGGGATGCCGTGGTGAACACGGCATGACAGTCATCGCTAAATACAAAAAAAACGCGGCGCATATGCGTCGCGTTTTTTTAGCAATCAGCATGTACGCCAACTAGACTGAAGCGCTTTGACTAGCCCCACGTGATTCAAGTGGAATAACATTAAAATTGGGCGCCGAGAATGTAAACAATGCGGCAGGGTCAACATCGTACATACCGCGCGCAGGGGCGATTTCAGGCGCACGCGCTTGAGTTACGGCAGGCGATGCCTCAGGAGCCGCATGCGATGCACCAAGTGAAACACTGGTAATACGCTCAAAACCTGCACTCAGCGCGCCCGTAATGCCATTACCAACGTCATCTGCAAAATTAACAGCCGCGTTACCAACCTTGTCTGCAACGGCGACAACGCTGTTGAAGAGAAGATCCAAGATACCTTCTTTGAGTATTGGTCGCCCTAAATCCATCAGTTTCTCCTACTACCTCAGACTATACCAGAATTTACTAAGAATTGGTTAAGAGAATTGTTACAGTTTTATGACAATGGCGAAATTGAGGAGGTTGCCTGCTGCACTGGCGAGCAAAAAACCTCTCCCTTGGGAGAGGTCGGCGAGCAGCGCGAGACGGGTGAGGGCATTATGCAGTCTAGCATGTCCGTCTAAGGCTTTTTCATCGCGGCGCGCGCCGCTTAAAAAAACCAAGACTCCCATGATGTTCGCAAAAATCAATTCTACTGGATTGATTTTTACTTCGCATCCCCCTCACCCAGCTTACGCTAGCGAGCTTACGCTCGCAGCTCCAGCAACCCTCTCCCCCTGCTAGCGCGGGGGCGAGGGGAAGAAAGAAGCATTCAGGATACTACACTTACGACTCTCGACTAACGACTCACGGCCTAATGTGCTGCCTTATAAATAAAGCACGGTGAGTTCTGGGCGATGAGGTTTTCGCAGGCTTTGCGGGCCTCAAGCTGCGTTAAGTTCTCAAGCCGTGCGCGGTGCACTGGGTTATCACCTCCCCCCACATCGGCAAGCGGCATTTTGGCAGCCACCAGCGGTTTAGGGGCAATTTGCAAGGCATTGCGCGCTGCCGCTACGGCCAGGGCCTGTGTCGAGAAGGCGCCGACTTGAATGCCCCAAGCCCGTCCATCGGCATCCGACGGCTGTGTGATTGGCTGGGCTGGAGCCGCCGGTGCAGGGGCGGCCTGAGGCTGAAGTACAGCGGATGGGGGTGTGGCCGGCGCGGGCGGCTGGATGGCCGATGATTCCGCAGGTGTGGGCGGGCGCGCTACATCAAATGGGCTTTTCGTTGGTGCCGGCGCTGGGGCTGGGGCTGCTGCTGGCGGCGAAACCGTGATGACCCTGCTTTGCGAGGGCGCCGTTTGCACCACTGGTTGGCTTGGCACCTTCACCATGATTGGGGCACGGGAAATGCTATCCCCCGTCGGACGTGGTGCTGGGGCAGGCTGTGGCTCGGTAATCGGCTGAGTGCTTGCCCGCACCTCTTCTCGTGCCTCAGGTAAGGTAGCAGCAGGTAACTCATTCAGGTTCGCGGCATCCTCCCCTTCGCTCGATTCTGGCACAGCAGCGGGCAGCGCATTTGTTGGCGCCAATGCATCCTCAGCAGTGGCTGGGGCAGCACCCGCGTTTTTGCCAGCGCGCGAAAGTGGCAAGTTGGCCGGGAAATACCGCCCTTTGGCCGCCCCGCGTTTTGCGATGGTATCGTAGGTAGCATCAAGCAATTGGATCATGCGGTCATCGCGCCAACGGCCGGATGTACCCCCCATCACCACCCCGATGAGTGGCCTGCCCCCGCGCGTAACAGAGGTGACAAGGTTGAAGCCCGAAGCGCCAATATAGCCTGTCTTGATGCCATCCACCCCTGCATAGCGCAGCATTACCCGGTTATGGGTGTAGTAGGTCACGCCCGCATGGCTGAATTGCAGCGTGCTAAAATAACGGTAATAGCGTGGGAAATCACGCTTGAGGGCAATGCCAAGTTTGGCCATGTCACGCGCGGAGGTGACCTGCCCGGAGTTTGGCAAACCATTAGGGTTTTTGAAGATTGTATCGGTCATGCCGAGCGCTTTGGCCTTGGCCGTCATTTTTTTGGCAAAACTATCCACATCCCCCGCGAGCGCTTCGGCGACCACCACCGAAACATCATTCGCCGAGCGGACCACGAGCGCTTTGATGGCGGTTTCGACTTCAATCTCATCGCCATCATCAAGCGAGAGGTTGGTTTGTGGTTGGCGCGCAGCCAGGGCTGAAACCTCCAACTCATCGTTGAGTGAGAGTTTTTTCTGCTCAATCGCTTCAAAGAGCAAATACAGCGTCATCATTTTGGTGAGCGATGCAGGGTAGCGGCGCTCAGCGGCATCCTGCTGGTGGTAAATCTCGCCGGTGACCGGGTTCATGATGAGCGCGGCATAGCGCGCGTCGTTCACCCCCGATACCTGACGCGATTGCGTTTGTGCGGGCTTGCGTTTTTTGGTGCGCTTCTTTGCCTCGGCCATGGGGGCGGCAAACACCACCGCCAGCACAACCATAACGACGAGCGCAATTACGCGATGTTTAAACAATGCAGTTCACCCTGAAATATTCATTCCTGAACGTTCGCTTGTAACAAAGACGTTTGATGTCGCAAGGGTTACTTCGTAATAAGTCACATTTGCGCTAAGCCTGTTTTGCCGATGGCAAAAAAGTCAACATTCACCCGCGTCATGCCAAGCGATGTATAAAATGCCTGCGCATGCGCATTCTCTTTCAAGGCGGTGAGTGAGACCCAGGATTTATTTTGTTCCAGCGTGTGGCGTGCCAGTGCTTGCACGAGGGCCTTGCCCACCCCCGTGCGACGATGGGCAACATCCACCACCATATCCGCGAGATGATGGCCAACACTTGCCGACAACGTGTCATAGCCCGGGTAATAGAGCAGCACACCGATGATGCTGCTTTGCCGAATGGCCACCAACGCCGATAGCTCGACCTCACGCGTTTCGCTGAATAATGCCAGTGCCAACGCCTCGGGGCTACTTTCAATTGCATGGCCTTCGCTATGGTTCAGTTGTGTCAGCAAGCGCGCAATGGCCGCCTCATCACCGACATCTGCGGCGCGAATCGTTAGCGTTTCATTCATTCGAGCACTCCTAGCACTCATGCTTATATCCTGTATGTGCAATTGGCCATGCTGTGGCGAGGATACATCTTGCTCCATGAATGAATTTAGCGGATAAGATGATTACCGGGACAGAAAATAATGTTCCTGCAATAATTTTCACCACTCACCCCCGTCATCCTCGGGTTTATCCCGAGGATCCATATTTACCATGGATTCTCGTGACACGCACGAGAATGACGAGAATAAGGATAGCATGCACCACGCCATGGATAGGATAGATTCCGCAACCGCGCCAGATTATTTGCGCGGGCTGAACCCTGAGCAACAACTCGCGGTCGAGACCACCGAAGGGCCGCTGCTCGTGCTCTCGGGCGCTGGCACTGGCAAAACGCGCGTGCTCACCACCCGCATTGCCCATCTCATTCACAGCAAGCGCGCATTCGCCGGGCAAGTGCTCGCCGTCACCTTCACCAATAAAGCGGCGGCGGAAATGCGCGCACGCGTGGCGCATTATTTGTTTGGCGCCGAGGCCGATTCAAAAGAAGCTGCATCGCTTTGGCTTGGCACGTTTCACTCCATCGGTGCAAAGATGCTGCGCCGCCATGCCGAGCTGGTTGGCCTCACCCCGCAATTCATGATTCTCGATGATGATGACCAGCAGCGCCTCATCAAAGCGTTGCTCGCCGATAATAACATCGATCACACCAAATTCCCCACCCGCGCGGTGCAGAACGTCATTCAAGGCTGGAAAGATCGCGGCCTGACGCCTGATAAAATCAATCAGCGTGCGGGGAATTATACACTCAGTGAAGTGGCGGCAAAAATTTATCCGCTCTATCAAGCCCGGCTTAAGAACCTTAACTGCTGCGACTTTGGCGATCTGCTGCTGCATGTGTTGGTGATTTTTCAAGCCCACCCAGATGTGCTGCAAAGCTATGCCGAGCGTTTCAAATATATCCTCGTCGATGAGTATCAGGATACCAACGTGGCGCAGTATTTATGGCTGCGCTTGCTGGCCGCTTATCACAAAAACCTGTGCTGCGTGGGGGATGATGACCAATCGATTTACGGTTGGCGCGGGGCGGAAGTTGGAAATATCCTCAAGTTCGAGAAAGACTACCCGGGCGCTAAAACCATTAAGCTTGAGCGTAATTATCGCTCCACTGCCTCCATCCTCAAAGCCGCGTCGGGGCTGATTGCGAATAACAAAACCCGCCTTGGCAAAACCCTCTGGACGGAAGATGCGGATACTGCGCCCGTGCGCATTAAATCGGTGTGGGATGATAACGAGGAAGCGCGGTTTGTGGGCGAGGAAATCGAAGCCCTGCAACGCAATGGCATTGCCCTCAAGGATATGGCAGTGCTGGTGCGCACCGGCTTTCAGACCCGCAGCTTTGAGGAGCGTTTTTTAACCCTCGCGATTGCTTACAAGGTGGTCGGGGGCTTACGCTTCTATGAGCGCATGGAGATTCGTGATGCGATTGCGTATTTGCGCATCATCAACCAGCCGCATGATGATCTGGCACTCGAGCGCGTCATCAACACCCCCAAGCGCGGCATTGGCAAAGCAACGCTTGAGCAACTGCACATCACCGCGCGGGCGCGCAACAGCTCGCTCTACCCCGCGATTGAGCACTTGCTGAGCACTGGCGAATTAAAAGGAAAAACTGCCGTTACCTTGCAAAAGCTGCTGACGCAGTTTGAGGGCTGGCGCAAAAAACTTGAGGATCTGCCGCTGGCCGAACTCACCGACCTGGTGCTCGAAGAATCCGGCTACCGCGCGATGTGGCAGGCGGATACCTCGCCCGAGGCGGCAGGAAGGCTTGATAACCTGCGCGAGTTGATTCGTGCGCTGGGTGACTACCCAACCCTTGCCGAATTCCTCGACCATGTGGGGCTGGTGACGGAAGGGGCCCAAAAGTCGGATGGGGATATGGTCAGCATCATGAGCCTGCATGCGGCGAAGGGCCTCGAGTTTGATGCGGTGTTTTTGGCCGGGTGGGAGGAAGGCCTGTTCCCCAGCCAACGGACGATGGATGAGCTGGGCACCGAAGGCCTTGAGGAGGAGCGCCGCTTGGCGTATGTCGGCATCACCCGCGCGCGCTATCACCTCACCATCAGCCATGCCGCAAATCGGCGTATTTATAACCAATACCAATCCAATATTCCCTCGCGTTTTTTGGGTGAAATCCCGAGTGATACCGTGGAGCATCTCGATGGCGGGCCGTATTCGCGCCGTGCCTCGGGCCCGGCCCTCTTCCAACGCGAAGTAGAGGCCATATTGGGTGGGCGCGTGGCAGTGGAACCGACCGCGCCTGCCGCGACCTTCCGCAAAGGGGTGCGCGTGTTCCACCAAAAATTCGGAAATGGCGTAGTGTTGAACGCCGATGGCGACCATCTTGAGATTGCCTTCAAGCATGCGGGCGTGAAGAAAATCCTTGCCGAATATGTGGATGTCGTCGGCGCGTGAACCATGATTTGCAGATTGAAACTTTGTTTGTTTTTGGTATGATTTTTTGATGAAAAAAGGCTTCTCTCTCGTAGAACTTTCGATTGTTCTGGTCATCCTCGGCTTGCTTGTGGGCGGGGTGCTTTCCGGTCAATCACTCATCCGCGCGGCGGAGCTTCGGGCGGTAAACACGGAGTTTTCGCGTTACACTACTGCCGTAGGTACCTTTCGTGACAAGTATTTTGCCTTGCCCGGCGATATGACGAATGCAACCGCTTTTTGGGGAGCAGCGGCGACCTGCCCTGGTGTTGCGGCTACCGCTTCAGCGGGTGTGTGCAACGGAAATGGCAATGGTTTGCTTGATATAAACGCTTCTACATCCAACGAAATTTATGGGGCATGGGAGCAGCTCGCATTATCGGGTCTGGTTGAAGGCACGTATTCGGGTAACAGCGGCGATGCTAATGCTGATAGCCAAACATCTATCATTTCTACGAATGTACCTCGTAGCAAACTGAGCAACGCAGGGTGGACGCTATATGGGTTCGGCACTGTAGCAATTTCGAGTGTATCTTGGCCTGAGGGTTCGTATGGCAATACTTTGATCTTCGGGGCAAACGCTCCAAGTAATGTTACCCAATCTCCTGTTTTTAGGCCAGAGGAGGCATGGAATATCGATACCAAACTGGACGACGGGAGACCAGCTACTGGCAACGTAGTCAGCCCAGAATTTGCAGGGGGCACGGGTGCCGCTAATTGCAGCAATCTTACTGCCTCCGCCGTTGCCAGCGTAACCGCTGCGGCTTATTCATTGGCAAATAGCGCCACCAACTGTGCACTCGCATTCAAAACAGGATATTAGTTCCAAATCGGTTGATGCTAAAGGCAACTAGCCGTAGCCCTTGCAATCCACACGCGCTGCTTTAGTTTGAACACATGCACCCGACCCAACTGCTCATGTTGTTCACGGCGATTTGTTTCTGCGCGCTTATCGCGCATCGCTTTCGTGTGGCCATGCCTATCATGCTGCTGCTGGGTGGGGTGGTGCTCGGGTTGCTCTCGGAGCTGCAGCAGATCCATATCAGCCCCGAACATATGCTGCTCATCTTCCTGCCGCCGATTTTAATGGAAGCCGCCTTCTTCACCTCCATCCGCGACTTAAAAATGGAGTCGCGTGCGATTCTGATGATGTCGGTGGGACTGGTGATATTCACGACGCTGGTGATTGGTGCGGTGTTTGTTCAGCTTCTACCCGGGGCCAGTTGGCCGCTTGGCTTTGTGCTTGGGGCCATTATCTCGCCGCCCGATGCAGCCGCGGCGATTGGCGCGGTGAAGGGCATTCGCCTGCCTAAGCGTATCCTAATCATTCTTGAGGGCGAAAGTCTGGTCAATGATGCCTCGGGCATTGTGCTGTATAAGCTCGCCCTGGGGGCGGTGCTTGCGGGCACTTTCTCGCTGGCGGATGCAGGCAGCATGCTGATCTGGAAAACCCTTGGCGGCATCAGTATTGGCCTCTTCCTTGGTTGGTTGTTCGTCATAATCTATCCCTTCTTACGGGACCCCTCCGTTGAAATTCTAAGTACGTTTTTGCCCCCCTATGCCGCGTTCTTACTCGCCGAGCATTACGGCATGTCGGGCGTGCTCGCGGTAGTGGCCACCGGCCTTTATGTCGGCTGGCATGCGCCACGCATCTTCACGCCGCGCATGCGCATCCCGGCCGAGGCGGTGTGGAGAATGGTGGTATTCTTTTTGAATGGGGTGGCCTTTCTCATCATTGGCCTACAATTGCCCTCGCTGATTCAGCGCCTTGATGTGGTGCATAATCCCGCCATTTTGTTGCTCGCACTTGTGGTATGTCTGGTCAGTGTCGCGGTGCGTTTCATCTGGGTTTACGTCATGGCCTATGGGCTGCGCCACTTGCTCATTCGCATGGGGCTTGAATCACGCGACCGTATTCCAAGCTGGCAGAATGTGTTTGTCGTCGGCTGGACGGGGATGCGCGGGATTGTCACCCTTGCACTCGCGCTGGCTATCCCCCTTACCTTGCCCGATGGCAGCCCCTTCCCTTACCGCGATTTGATTATCTTCCTCAGCATTAGCATCATTATCTTCACGCTGGTGTTGCAGGGCATCAGCCTGCCATGGCTGATCCGTAAGCTCACCCTCACCTTCGACCCTAAACGCATGGAGGAAGAGTGGCATGCCCGTGTAGCCGCCGCGCGTGATGCGTTAGCGCGCCTTGATGAATTAAAAACGGATGCCTCCGTGCATATGCCCGCACTGATGCGCATTCACGAGCATTACCGCGAGCGGCTTGAGTCACTCGGCGATGGCCCGAACACCCCCCTCCACCCCGACCATGCGCCGGGCTTGATGAGCCACCCGCTGCTGCAGGCCGAAAATCGCCTCTGGGCCGAAGTGCTCAAAAAAGAGCGCGAGACCCTGCTTCGCTTACGCCGTGACTACACGATTGGCGATGATGTGATGCATGATATCCTGCGCGAGATGGACCTCCTCGCCGCCCGCTTCCACCACGAGGAATCGCACGCGCAAGTCAACGAAAATGCTGAACGGTTGCGTGATTGCCGCACAGTCTGGTGCTATAAATCCTGGTTGCGCAAACTGCTGCTTAGATCGCCCGCGTCGCCTGCATAAGCCAGCGGCGCGCATCGCTATCAAGTGCGGCCTGATGGGTGTCATATACCCGACGGTGATAGGCATTCAGCCAGTTGCGCTCATCAATCGTCAGCATCGCGGTGGTCACCAGCCGTGTATCAATCGGCGCGAGTGTCAGTGTTTCAAAGCCGAGCATTGGGCGTTCGTGGCTCGGGTCATTCACGGCGACGACAGCCACCAGATTCTCGATGCGAATGCCATAGCGATCGATAGCATAATAGCCCGGCTCATTGCTTAAGATCATGCCCGGTTGCAGCGCCACCCCACCGCCACGCTTACTGATGCGCTGCGGCCCTTCATGCACGCACAAATAAGCACCAACCCCATGGCCCGTGCCGTGGTCGTAGTCAGCGCCAATCTCCCATAAATACTGCCGCGCCAGCACATCAAGCTGGCTGCCGTTCGTGCCGGTTGGGAAGCGCGCCCGCGCCAGGGCAATATGGCCCTTGAGCACACGGGTGTAATGCGCGCTCATCTCCGGTGCGGGGGTGCCGCCAGCGGGGCTTGCCACAAACAAGGTGCGCGTCACATCCGTGGTGCCGATGGGGTATTGCCCGCCTGAATCGAGGAGGAACAGCTCGCCTACGCGGCTTTTACGGTTGCTCTTGGCATCGGCGCGGTAATGCACAATCGCGCCGTTTGGCCCGCTGCCCGCGATGGTGGCAAAGCTTGGCCCACAATAGCGGATATCTTCGGCACGGAATTGCTCGAGTGTTTTTACGACTGTGAGTTCATCGGGGTAGTGGCCCTCGCTGGTCTGACTATCGAACCAGTGCAAAAAGCGGGTCAAGGCCAAGCCATCGAGCACGTGGGCATTTCGGATTCCTGATAGCTCGACCGGATTTTTGAGGGCTTTAGGTAAGGTGGTGGGGTCCTCGCCGCGCAGCACGGTAACGTCGAGCTTCTCCGCAAGCGCAAACCAGCCCATGGCCGTCGTGCTTGCATCCATCATCGTGGTCGCACCCATGGCGTCTTTTGTTAATTTACCTTCGAACACATCGGCTAAGCGCGCAACGTTTACCCCATGCTGTTTCAGATATGCCGCGACGTCACTTTCGAGTGTGTGTGGGTGCATGAATAGCGTTGCACTGCCATCGGCACGCAGTAGCATCTGTGCCAGCAATAACGGGTTGAAGGGCACATCGCTGCCACGAATATTCAGCAACCAGTTAATCCCATCTGGCTGCGATAGCAGCACACTGTCGGCGCTGTGCGCGCGTAGCGTGGCAAGGATTGCCTCGCGCTTTTGGGTATAGCTTGCGCCAGCCAGCGCCTCATCATGGAGTTCTATGGTGCCACTAGGCTGCGCAGGGCGATTTTCCCAGATGGTATCGACCAGATTCTGCGGGTGTGTGGCCCAGACAACGCCCTGCGCCGCCGTGGCCTTGGCCCAGCCATCGCGCTGCGCCTCGGTGACGAGCCAGGGGTCGAGGCCGATGCGTAGTTTCTCGCCTTGTTTGCTGAGCCAATCAAGGAAGCTAACATCGCCGGAGTTGATGACCTCGACGGCGGTCGCATCCACTTGCTGTGCAGCTTGAATGGTATAACGGCCATCAACGAACAGCGCGTGGCGGCGTTTCTCATCCGGCGTTGCCCAGAACACGCCAAGGCCCGCCGAGCCATCAAACCCAGTCACATATGGCAGGCGCGCGGCGGATGCAGGGATATATTCGCTTTGAAATTCATCGACCATGGGGACGAGGTAAAGATCGAGCGCGGCCTGCTTAATTGCCTGTTCGAGGGCGTGGATGATGGGGGCGTGTGTCATGAAACCATTGCGTTAGTGAAAGTGAAAGCTTATGCTTATCTTTCACGATTTTAGCCACCGCACAAGAACCAGTTCGCACAATGCTTGATGCATGCACAGTTCGTCGTATCACTCGCCCCCTTGCCGTTGGCATGGGGCTGTTGTTGATTGCGGTATTCACGGGGGCACAGGCGGCCGAGAAAAGCGCTGAACCCGCGAAAGATTCAACCTACAAGCCGGCGATTATTTATGTCTCGACCGGCGAAGACATGGGCAGCGCCTTTATTTCCACCGCGCGCACGGGGATTGGCCGCGCCGAGGGAGAATTCCGCACCCCGGTGACGATCACGCGCATGAGCAGTATGAGTGATGCCCCCAAGGTCATCAAACAAGTCGCGGATACGGGCGCATCCCCAATCATCCTGCTTGGCAATCAATATGTCGGCCCCGTGATGGCGGTGGCGGATCGTTATCCGAACATCAATTTCACCATCATTGATGGCTTGGCCCCGCCGCTCTTCCCCAATGTCCAATCCATCACCTTCAAGGATCATGAGGGGGCATTTCTTGTCGGCATGATTGCCGGCAAATTATCGGATAGTAAAATGGTTGGGTTCATCGGCGGGATGGATGTGCCGCTGATTCGAAATTTTGCGCAAGGGTTTACCCAAGGCGTGCATTACACCGCCCCCAACCGCAAAGTGGAAGTGCAGATGATTGGCACCACGGCCGACGCGTGGAGTAACCCCGAGAAAGCGCGGAACCTCGCCAAGGAGCAATATAATGCTGGGGCGGATATCATTTTTGCCGCGGCAGGCGCGTCCTCCCTTGGTGTGCTCAAGGCCGCAGATGAGATGGGTAAACTTGCCATTGGCGTGGATAGTAACCAGAATGGCGTTTACCCTGGCCGCGTGCTCACCTCGATGGTGAAACGGGTCGATGTGGCCGTCTATGATACGCTCAAAAACTCCCATGATGGCAGCTGGAGTGCGGGCATTAAATCGCTTGGCATTAAAGAAGGGGCGCTTGATTATGCCGTCGATCAGAACAACAGCAAATTCATCAACGAGAAATTGATCGAAGAAGTGGCGACGGCGAAGGATAAAATCATCAGCGGCACACTGGTCGTCGAAAGCTATACCGCCCGCTAGTTAGCGGATCGTAGCGCTTTATTTGAGCCAAAGTGCCACGTCACGCGCCGCGTAGGTAAGAATCGCAGTCGCCCCCGCACGTTTAATCGCAAGCAATGTTTCCAGCATCACCGCTTTTTCATCGAGCATGCCTGCGTTTGCTGCTGCCTTCACCATCGCGTATTCACCGCTCACATGGTAGGCGAGCACTGGCACGTCCGAAACCTCGCGCACGCGTGCAATTACGTCAAGGTAGAGGCTTGCAGGCTTCACCATCACCATATCCGCGCCCTGCTCAAGGTCGAGTGCCACCTCTCGCAGTGCTTCACTGAGGTTCGCGGGGTCCATCTGGTAGGTGCGCTTATCAGCCTTACCGAGATTGCCTGCCGAGCCAACGGCGGAACGAAACGGCCCATACAGCGCCGAGGCATATTTCACGGCATACGATAGAATCAGCGTGTGCTGATGGCCCGCAGCATCGAGCGCAGCGCGGATTTCACCCACGCGACCATCCATCATGTCGCTCGGGGCGACGATATCACAGCCAGCCTCAGCCAACACGAGCGCTTGGCGGCACAACGCGGCGACGGTAGCATCATTCGCCACATCCCCATCATCGCCCAGCAGGCCATCATGCCCGTGGGTGGTGTAAGGGTCGAGTGCGACATCCCCCACAATCCCAATTTCAGGCACTGCCTGTTTAATGGCGCGAATGGTGCGACATATCAGGTTTTCAGGGTTAAAGGCCTCGCGCCCATCCTCGGTTTTGCGCTCCGCGGGCGTCACTGGAAACAGGGCAATCGCTGGAATACCTAATGTATGCGCTTCACGTGCGGCTTCGACCGCTTTATCGATGGAGAGGCGATGCACGCCCGGCAACCCCTCGATGGAGGTCACAACCCCCTGCCTATCTTGGATGAATAAGGGCCAGATGAGATCCTCCGCGCGCAGATGGTGCTCGGCAACAAGTGCGCGCAGCCAAGGGGTGCGGCGCAAGCGGCGCGGGCGAACGGGAAGGTTTAGTGATTGGGTGCTCATGGCCGCCTTACTAGCGGCGTTGCGGGCATTTGTCACGCGGGGAACTTAGGCACTCATCATCTGTGTTGGTTCTTTAGCCTCAACACGCCCGTGCTCGTGGTGCGGCTTTTCAATATGGCCGACCTTGGTGCTCGGCGTTTCGTGGGCTAAGGCCAGCTCTGTTGCCGGCACCTCAGCCGCTGTCGCGGTGGGCGTTGCGGGCTTGGGGGTATCATCCGCCACCAGTGCGGGCGCCGTACTTTGTTTCGCATCGGGCGCTGCTTTCTTTTTCCCAGCGATACCAATGATGGCGCTGGCAAAATTACCCCACTGACCAAATGGGTAGGAATAATCCTTGCGTTGATAAGGAAGGGTGAGCGTGCCAAAGCCCTTATCATAGACGCGCACCGCATCAGGACCGGTACGATGGACTTTCTTCAACCCAAGCCAAACAGCTTCTGGGTGGCCGTTGCGCAGCGCCTCTTCCGCCCCTTTAAAATATTCGGGGGTTTGCTTCATATCCGCGATGAATGGATTCTTGTACGCAGGAAGCGATTGGATGGATTCCTTCGTGCCCGTGATAATAGCAGGGAAACGCAGCATCCAAGCAGTGGTGAATGCCTGCTGAGCAACTACTGCATCTTTAAGGTAGGCCAGCAAGCCGCCACCAATGGCGAGCAAGCTGCCTACATAAAGTTCGGATTTATGCACCCCACCGGGCTGTGTCAGCGCGGATGTGACGGCAAGCACGCCGCTTGCGCCAGCGATAATACCTACGGTTTGGCGCGAGTGCTCGGCCGGGTTCAGCGCTTCCTGCGTGCGCGTGCGCATGTATTCCGGCAGGGACATTTGGCTATAGCGCTCAAGGTCTTCTTGTTTTTCGTCTTTGCGTTTATAAATCGTACCGAAGGCAAAGCTTGTCATCGCCGTGAGCAGGTAAGCAAGGCGCAGTTTGTGCCAACCCGGCTGCTTGATGATGTTGTTCGAGGTCCAAGCCTTCACTTGCTTGGTTAGCGCCTCACCACCGAGCGCTGGCTTTTCTTGAATAATTTTCAGCTGCGCGTCGTAAATATCCTGCGAGATCTGCTTACCGCGATAGCCCGAATAGAGCATGCAGGTCGTGAAGAAAAATAAGCCAGCATTGGAAATACGGGTCGCATTATCGACCACCACTTGCGGAAAGATCTTTCGCCACCCCGTGCGTTCGACATGCTGTTTTTCTGGCTCAGCGGCGTTGGCGTGGGTGGCCTTGTTATCCGCTATTTCTTTTTCATGTGCTGGGGTCATACATGTCTCGTGTGATAGTCTTTTCTATCTTATAATTTAGCAGACTGCGCCGATGCTGAATGTGACGATTGCATGAAGATTAGCGTGGGCCAATGGTGCTAAGTAAAGTTTAGACTGCGCGGGCGGTAAGCTGTTCTTTGGCGTTCACGCGCTCGAGCAATTCCTGATGCTTCTGTTGCTGATGCTCATTGAGCGGCACCTGATTCTCGGGCAACTGCAGTTTGTGGACAAATTTATCGTACCACGTGCCCCAGGCATCGGTCGCCATCCACAACGCGCCGAACATGGCGGTGGCCTTGCCCTCGCGCCATGCGTTTTGGGCATAGAGTTTCGCGTGATCGCCCACCGTTTTCAGTTCATCAAAGCGTTTCACGGTCAGTTGGTTCATCATGCCGTTACTGCTGGTGATTTCATGCAGCAAGCTGCCTTCTTTGCCAATCGGCGTGGTGGCGAGGTAACCTGCACGTTTCAAGGCGGCATAGGCCGTAATCCCCACCGAAACCGGCAGCACACGACGAATCAGGAAACGACCGATACTAGGCTCGGCCGTGAAGAACGGATAACGCAGCGGGTGCTCACTGTCTTTCGCTTTTTCATCATCATGCGATACCTGACGATAGCCCTCTTCGGCGCAGAGGCTGATGGTTGCGCTTGGTTTGGTGATGGTGGTTGAGGGGGTATCGCCGCTAATCGCGATATCTTTTTCGGGCGTTTTATATTCAATCGCACCGGGCCCGCCCACCACATCATCCGGCCCGTTTTTAAGGCTATTGGGGTGACCTTTCCATAAGCCGCGGCGCACCTGCACATCTTTGAACAAACATTCCGCAAGCAGGAAGAACAGGCTGTACGACATGGTCCAGACCGCGCCGTTTTGAAGCAGCTTGGCCTTGGGATTGAACCAGAGTTCTTTCACCTGTTTGCCAAACCCTTTAATGCCCGGGTGTTTCACCGCATCGCGCACCGGAATCGACTCAGGGTTGGGCGCATAAGCCGCACCCATGAAGCCAAGCACCAACGCGGCAATCGGCGTGCCAGTGCTTTCCGCTGGCCAGTTGATGCGCACGGTTTGTTTAATCGTCTGCCACCAGTTTCGGGTTTCTTCGTTCGTTTTTTCGGGCGTATTCTTATCGTTCATCACCCGGTCGCGCAGGTTTTTGACAATCCCCCCGGTGAAGCGAAACAAGGTGAAGCCCATGGCGATCTGGATGGCGGGGTTAAGCGGCGAGTTGGCCACACGCACCACACTGCGCCCAATTGCAGCCTTCGCCCCCGTTTTATAAATCTCGCCAATATCGTGCGCGGCATTGGCCGCTGCCTCGACCGCAGGCAAGCCGCCTTTACGCGCCGCCACGGCATTAGTGAAAGTATCGATACCCTTTTCCGTGAGCCCTGCTTTTTGACCCCATACACTCGCTAGCCCAAACACATGGTGGCCGAGCGCCATGGCAAAGCCATAAGGAATTGTCGCCATGGTGGATCGGAAGAATTGATAACCGGTGTAAGTGATCGGCTCCTTGGTGAACCAGCGATTGCGCGCAAACCAGTTGCCTTTCTCGGGCTGTTTGTCGCTGGCTGGGGCGATTTCTTGGCTTTGGGTTGGGCTGGTTGCCATCGCTTGGTTGCCGGCCATATCCGATGCGTCACTCCCCGTCTCATGCACGGCCAAATCCGGCGCAATCGGCGGCAAGGGTGCGCGCGCGGCGGATACATCAGGATGCTGTGCAATCGGTGTGGTCATAGAATTCCTTACTTTGAATTTAGCACAACTGGCCCTGCCCAAATGTGACAGTTCGATGAAATTGCTGGCATTTTTTGTGCATTGCGTCATGCGCGCGCCCTTGCCCCAGCGCCACCGTAAAGGCGCGTGACAAGCGCAGCATGCGCCGCTAAAAGCGAGCACAACGGAGAATCACATGAGCAAACCACGCGTGCTATCGGGCGTTCAGCCCACAGGGAATTTGCATTTGGGCAATTACTTGGGGGCCATCAAAAACTGGGTGCCAATGCAGGACACCCATGAGTGCCTGTTCATGATGGCGGATTTGCACGCGATTACCGTGCCGCAAAACCCCGCCGACCTCACCCGCAACACGCGCGAAACCGCCGCGGCCTTCATTGCCTGCGGCATTGACCCCAAACGTAGCGCCCTCTTCCCCCAATCCGCCGTGACGATGCATGCCGAACTGGCGTGGATTTTGAACTGCCACACCCCGCTTGGGTGGCTCAACCGCATGACGCAGTTTAAGGAGAAGGCGAAGATTGATTCCTCTGATTACATGATAGACAAGCAAATGACTGATATTTGTGATCATATCAGCTTGAACTTAAAAGACGTATCTGCAAATTCAGAAACAAAGAATGCTGCAATTGAATACTCTTTGGACAACATCAAGAAGCTAATCAAATCTCAAAAAAGAGAGAAATCGCAAAAGTCGTCAATCCTTGATGCCGCCCAACTAGGCCTCTACGCCTACCCCGTGCTGATGGCGGCGGATATCCTCGGTTATCACGCCACCCATGTGCCCGTGGGGGAAGACCAAAAACAACATTTGGAACTGGCGCGGGATATTGCCGGGGCCTTTAACCGGGCGTATGGCGAGGAGTTCTTCCCCCTGCCTGAGCCGTTGATTATGCCCACCGCCGCGCGGATCATGAGCTTGCGTGATGGTAGCAAAAAAATGAGTAAATCCGACCCCTCCGACTACTCACGCATTACGCTGACGGATGATGCCGACGCGATTGCCAAAAAAATCCGCAAAGCGACGACGGACTCCACCCCCGGCGTGACCTATGACCCAGTAGCCCGCCCCGAGGTTGCAAACCTGCTCACTATTTATGCCGCCTTGACGAACAGCACTGCACAGGCGGTGGCCGATAAATACGCGGGCGAACAAACATTAAGTTTCAAAAATAACCTCGTTGAAATTGCTGTAGAAAAGCTAAGCCCCATCACCGCCCGGATGCGCGAACTAATGAACGACCATTCAACGCTTGATGCGATTCTGAAAGACGGTGCCGACCGCGCCCGCGCGATTGCCCAGCCCATCCTCGATGCGACCATGCAGCGGGTTGGGTTTTTGCGGGTGTAGCGGACACACACCGCCCGTCACCCCGTCTTTACGACGGGGTCCAGCTTCTATCATCCAAGCGGGATGCCGTGGTAAACACGGCATGACGTGACTAGCGCACAGGACGCCACCCTGAACTCGTTTCCGAGTCACTAGGGCAGCATTCATTTTAAGTATTTCCTCGCTAGACAGCGCTTCGATGAACCCTGAAATACATTCAGGGTTACAATGGATGCTGAAACGAGTCAGCAGATACTATCCACCGTCACAAATCCTTCACTGGAATCTGATGCAAACTATGTTAGGCTTGCTTGAATGATTCACTTGCTCTTTTCGCTTATTTTTCTGCCGTTCACGCTGCTGGGTGTGGGCATTCGCCTGTTGTTTGGGGTGTTCGGCATTTCAACCCACATCCTGCTGATTCCACTTAAGATTTTTGCGCGACACACGGTGCTGTGCTTGGTGGTGCTTGGCTTGCTGATTCTTTACTTCGCGGTGAAGAAGGACCCTCACTCGCTCGATACGCTCAAGCCCGCGCCGAAGGTCGAGCGCGCCGCTAAAACACCCAAAGGGGTGGCACCCATCATCGAGCGCGTCGAGAAGGTGGAGGATGGCGATAGCAGCTTTGCCACCGATACCTATGCGATGATGAACCCACAGGAACGCGCGGCCTATAGCCATGCGTTTTACAGCACCATGAGCACCGTGCCCGATGGCCAATCGAAGGAATGGAGTTTTTATAACATCCAAGGCTCGCTACGGCCTATTTCTACCTTTAAAAACAGCAGTGAACGGGTGTGCCGCAAATTTACGGAGACCCTCAAGGTGCATCGCATTCAGCAGACGATTTCCGGCACTGCCTGCGACAATGGCGGCGGCACGTGGTGTAAGTTGAAGGTGAATGCCACCCCGCAATGCGGCCTTGGCCACACCCCCGGCGCGTTTGATGGTTTGGGCAAGGCGATTGGGAATTTGTTTTAGCCGCTTGTGCAGTCTTTCCTGACCGCTCGCCGCTTGGTTGTTTTTTCGAAAATATCCCCCTCACCCAGCTTACGCTAGCGAGCTTACGCTCGAAGCTTCAGCAACCCTCTCCCTCGAGGGAGAGGGAATATGGAGAGGCGCTCAGCTATTATCACTGGAGACTGGAGACTGGAGACTAATCCCCAGCCAATTTGTCGATCGCAGCCATCGCATTATCATGAAAATAACGCGCACGCAGGCGCATATCCTCGGCAATCGATTTATGCTGGCTGGCCTCGCGCCAGTAGGGTTCAAGCGCTGGGTGATTATTGCCCAGTGCCGCCGCCACATTGCCAAAGCGCTTCAGGGTATCTTCCACTGCGCGGGTCTCGGCCATCGCATGTTCATAGACCTGTTTGGCCTTGAGTGCACGCGCCAGCGTTTCCGCCGTCACTTCATCGAGCGGCTTGATGACGCCGGTGTAGTGATTCACGACCTTAGCGTGGCGAACGGCAAAGTCGCCATAGCTAAGCTCGGCCATCACTTCATGGCCGCGGGGGGTGGTGAGTAGAACCGTATCACGTAACTGCTGGGGCATGGAATTCCTCGTTGAAGGGGTAAATTACCATGCGCATGGTTAAAAATGACTTAACGATGGGTAAAATGCCGCCAGCGACAAGAAAATATGGCTAGCTTTGGCTCTGGCTAAGCATTACTGCAGCTTTCATCACAATCGCATTAAACATCGCCTGAGTCAGGCGGCCGGTGCTGATGTTGTAGCGGCTGGTGTGGTAGCTATCGAGCAGTGTGAGGCCGTTAGGCAGTGTGTGTGCTGCGCCATGGGCGAATTTGTAATCCTTCGCCTTCAGCTTAAACGTGCGCAGCACCGCTTGGTGTGAGGTGAGGCCGAGGGATAGAATGATTTTGAGGTTCGGCATCGCTGCAATTTCGCTGATGAGGAATGGATTGCAGGTTTTTTCCTCGGCGGGGGTTGGTTTGTTCTCGGGTGGCACACAGCGCACGGCATTGGTGATGCGCACATTGTGCAGGGTAAACCCATCCGGATATGCCCCATCCTTCACGAGATTCGCGGTAATATTCTTCGACCCTCTGCCGACACCAAAGGCGGCTGGGTCATATTCCCCATGCGCGAAGCCGTGTTTTTTTAAACCCGCATAGAGCACCTCACCCGCATAGTCGCCCGTGAAGGGGCGCCCGGTGGCATTGGCACCCTGCAGGCCGGGGGCCAGGCCCACCACCAACATTTGCGCCGATAAATCACCAAATGGTGCTACCGCCCCATTAAAAAACTGCGGGAATTGCACTGCATTCGCCGCGCGAAATGCAACAAGGCGCGGACACAGCAGGCAGTTGGGTGGTGGGGGCGTGAAGGTCATAGCGGTGAATCGTGAATCGTGAATCGTGAATCGTGAATCACTAACTACATGCTTTACATTAAAACAGCTAATAAAATCCTTAGTTTAGCCGATCGCAAACTCTCCAACAATTCACTATTCACCATTCACTATTCACTTTTTGCTTCCCCATCCCTTGACACCCTTCCCATACCTGCCTATATGCCCTCACGCTTCCTGAGCGCCCCCGCAGAAATCCTAGCCATTTTTGGCCTTCGCGGTGACGGGTTTTGGGAATATGAAATTACGACTGATTCATTATTTGGAGGTTTCTATGACGTCTGTACGCCCCTTGCACGACCGCGTGATTGCACGCCGCGTTGATGCTGAAGAGAAAACCGCTGGCGGGATCATCATCCCTGATACGGCGAAAGAAAAACCCATCCAGGCCGAAGTGATCGCTGTGGGCCCAGGTGCGCGCGATGATTCGGGCCGCATTGTGCCGCTTGAAGTGCGCGTGGGCGATATTGTGCTGTTCACCAAATGGGGTGGCACGGAAATCAAGATCGACGGCGAAGACCTGCTCGTTCTCAAAGAGACCGACATCATCGGGATCGTTGAGAAATCAAAAGCAAAAAAAGCAGCGTAAGCACACGTAACCAAATTAAAGGAGTTCAACATGGCTAAACAAATTCGTCACGGCAACAGCGCACGTGAACAAATCCTCATCGGCGCCAACATTCTGGCCGATGCAGTGAAAGTCACCCTCGGGCCTAAAGGCCGTAACGTGGTGATCGAAAAATCCTATGGCAGCCCACGCATCACTAAAGATGGTGTGTCGGTGGCCAAGGAAATTTCGCTTTCCAACAAGTTCCAGAACATGGGCGCGCAAATGCTGCGCGAAGTGGCAAGCAAAACCAACGACCTCGCCGGCGATGGTACGACGACCGCAACGGTGCTTGCCCAATCGATCTTCAGCGAAGGCAGCAAAGCCGTGGCTGCTGGCCTGAACCCAATGGACCTCAAGCGTGGTATCGACAAAGCAGTGGATGCGATTGTTGAATCCGTGAAGAAAGTCAGCAAGCCCATCAAGTCGCACGAAGAAATCGCGCAAGTGGGCACCATTTCCGCGAACGGCGACCGCACCATTGGTGACAAAATCGCCGAAGCGATGGAAAAAGTTGGCAAAGAAGGCGTTATCACCGTGGAAGAAGGCAAAGGCTTCGACTTCGACCTTGATGTGGTTGAGGGTATGAACTTTGACCGTGGCTACCTGAGCCCCTACTTCGTGACCAACGCCGAGAAAATGACCGTTGAGCTCGACAATCCACTGATTCTCATCTTCGAGAAAAAACTCAGCTCGCTGCAGCCATTACTGCCAGTGCTTGAGTCGGTGGTGCAGGCGCAACGCCCATTGCTCATCATTGCTGAGGATGTGGAAGGTGAAGCACTTGCAACCCTCGTGGTTAACAAGCTGCGTGGCGGCCTGAAAGTGGCTGCGGTGAAAGCCCCAGGCTTTGGCGATCGCCGCAAGTCGATGCTTGAGGACCTCGCGATCCTGACCCAAGGTCAGGTCATCTCGGAAGACCTCGGCATCAAGCTTGAGACCGTAAACCTCTCGATGCTCGGTAAAGCCAAGCGCGTGACCATCACCAAAGAAGACACCACAATTGTGGATGGTGCGGGCGCGAAGAAAGACATCGAAGCACGTTGCAGCCAGATCAAAGCGCAGATCGAGGAAACCACCTCGGACTACGATAAAGAGAAGCTGCAAGAGCGCCTTGCGAAACTTTCGGGCGGCGTTGCTGTTCTGAAAGTAGGCGGCGCAACGGAAGTGGAAGTGAAAGAGCGCAAAGACCGCGTGGATGATGCGCTCCACGCGACCCGCGCTGCGGTGGAAGAAGGTATCGTCCCCGGTGGTGGCGTCACCCTGCTTTACGCAACCCGCGCCCTTGATAAGGTGAAAGCCGCGAACGACGACGAGCGTGCAGGCATCAACATTATCAAGCGTGCGCTGCAAGCCCCAATCCGCCAGATTGTGGCGAACGCAGGCCTTGATGGTGCGGTGGTGGCAGGCAAACTGCTTGAAAGCCAAGATACCAACTACGGCTTTGATGCTCAAACCCTCGAGTATGTCGACATGATCAAGTCCGGCATCATCGACCCAACCAAAGTGGTGCGTTGCGCCCTGCAGGATGCCGCAAGCATCGCAGGCCTGATGATCACCACCGAAGCCCTCGTTGCCGACGAGCCAGAAGAGAAGAAAGCAGCTGCTGGCGCTGGTGGCATGGGCGGCATGGGTGGCATGGGCGACATGGACTTCTAGTTTAGGCGGAGCCTAAACTAGGTCTTGATTGCTCCGATTTGGTCTGCTGACCAAATCTGCGCGCAGCTTGCTGGCTCATGGCTGGCTCGCCCGGCTCGCAATCATAGCTATAATCAACAGCTTACAATCAAGGGCGGGGGATTTCTCCCGCCCTTTTTTGTGTTAACCAGATTCACTTTTGGGATTGAAATATATAGCTGCCACCCCGGGTTTATCCCGGGGTCCATCTTTTTTTAAGTAAGATGGCTCCCGGCGCAAGGCCGGGATGACGGGTTGGCTCGGCATTGTCCTTGGATCGCCTCTCTCGCTACGCTCGGGTCTTA
>CAZOFC010000007.1:19148-25459 GCA_964578965.1 uncultured Azospirillum sp. | reverse complement strand
ATAGTCGAGGCTAAACGCGTATACACGCGCCGAAGCTAAAAATAGAGAATTTTTGCGGGGGTATTTTTTTGTTCTGGGCTTTGGGGGTCAAGCGTATGGTTTAGGAGGAAGTTATTTTTCAAGGAAACCTTCGAGGCCTTAGAAACGCCGATTTCTTCTTCATACTTGGGGTGATTGTCTATCAGATGGTTTTCTTCAACCGTGATGCCCGACATGTTTTTGTCGACCGAAATGCCAAAGCCTTGGTTGCCAATAAGTGTATTATTTTTAACCATAATATCACGGACTTTTATGGACGCATTGGGCGGTGCAAACGATGATTCGCTAAAATGAATTCCACCAGTTATGCCCTTTGCGACGCGGTTATTCTCGACTAGTAAATTGCTAACGTTTTGTGTGAGAAACCACATGCCATAGCACGAGCCATGAGTGATAGTGTTGTTGGTGATACGCACATCCCGAAGATAGGAAAAACCAGTAATCCCGTCGCCATTGCCGCCATTGCCAGGGTAGAGAATCTTGTTGCTGTCGATGGTGATATTGCGCCCAGAAACACCAATATTTCCGCCGTAATTGTGATTGAAATTATTATGGGTAATGTCAAAGTTTTTGAGATCAAGACCAAGAAAGACGCTGTTGAAACCAGTGATAGTATTGCGGCTGAATTCACCTGTAAAATAGCCATCGTTGCGTGCAATATTTATAAAGTCTCCTGCCATCAAATCGTTGAGTTCGTAGAGTGCAACGAGACCTAGACTTTCACTGCTTTTAGCCGAAAATTTACTATCCACTATTGTGACGGTTGTTATGCTGTCTGTTGTCGGCTTTAATGCTTTGATAAGATAGATTGAGGGGTTGCCGCTGCCCTTGCGCCCAACTTTCATGGGCACAGAAAACGTTGCATTAAACAGGCTGTTTTTAACTTCCAGCGTCGCTCCTGGTTCGAGCGTGATCATCAGTCCTTCCGTCTCATTTCCAAGCGCGTTTTTCTTTAGTTTAATATCGACATTATCAAGTTCCAGAGTACCGCCGCTGAGAACTTTCCAGCCGCCCTCTTCTTTGATGGTTAGTTGTGCGTTGTGGCAGCGGTAGACACTATCTTTGGCAATTGTTTGTTGCTCGGTGAGGGTGCTGCCTGAGATGCAGTGGGAAGGGGTGGTTGGCGATGCATTCGCACTACTGAACAATGCAAGCCACACGCTAACAAAGAGTAGGCAATTAAACCTCATAGTTGTCTGTCCTTTGTGTTGTGTGCCGCAGTTTGTAGCAAATGAGCATGCGCTATGCCCTCACCCGAAATCCTTGAAGTAGGATTTCGACCTCTCCCAAGGGAGAGGTTACAGCGACTGCCCCGTGGCGGCCCAATCCTTCAAGAATTGCTCGAGGCCCTTATCCGTCAGCGGGTGGTTGACGAGCGCCTTGATGACCGAGGGCGGTGCGGTCATCACATGCGCGCCTATTTTAGCCGATTCGACAATATGCATCGGGTTGCGCACGCTAGCGACCAGCACCTGCGTTTCGAATTCAGGGTAGTTGTTATAGATGGTCACAATATCGTGAATCAGTTGCATGCCATCCGTGCCCACATCATCCAAACGGCCAACGAAGGGGGAAATGAAGGTGGCCCCGGCCTTGGCGGCAAGCAGGGCTTGCGCGGCCGAAAAACACAGCGTGACATTCACCATGATGCCTTGGCTGGTGAAGTATTTGCAGGCTTTAAGGCCGGGCAGGGTGAGCGGCACCTTGATGGTGACGTTTTTGGCGATTTTAGCAAGGTCTTCGCCCTGGCGCACCATGCCCTCGAAATCGGTGGCGACCACTTCAGCACTCACCGGCCCGCTGGTGATGGCGCAAATTTCGGCGATGGTTTGTTTAAAATCGCGCCCCGATTTTTTGATGAGCGAGGGGTTGGTCGTCACCCCATCGAGCAAGCCCGTATCGGCCAGTTCACGGATTTCCGAAATCTCGGCGGTATCGACAAAGAATTTCATTGTAATATCCTCACGTTTGTCATTGCGAGCATTAGCGAAGCAATCCAGACTGGATTGCCACGTCGCTCGCGCTCCTCGCAATGACGATTATAGGTGGTTGCTAGACTTAAAACTACGCTACAAGGCTTCATAGAATGACCGAACCCAATCCGCAAGCAACGTCTCAGGCCGCAATCCTCATGCCTGCACTGGTCGAGGAGGCGTTTGATTATTTAGTACCTGAGGGCACGCGCGAAGGCGCGCTGGTCGAGGCAACGCTTGCCTCGCGCGCGCTGGTGGGTGTGGTGTGGAAGGAAGGAGTCGCCGGTCCACAGTCCCCAGTCGCCAGTAAGGAAGGCCACACACGCGCGATACCCCTCCCCCTGCAAGGGGGAGGTTGGGTGGGGGTGGATGCACAAGATTCCCCCCACGCATGTGCAATCCACCATCGCCAAGGCTTCGATGGACAAGGGGCACATCCCGCTCCCCCTCAGGGGGGGAGCAATGCGGAGCCGGCGCCCAATGTCAAAAAACCCTTCACGCTGAAAGTCGTTACCCGTGTCATCGACGACATTCCGCCACTGAAACCCGAATTTCGGGCGTGGATCGATTGGGTGAGCAACTTCACCCTGGCCCCGAAAGGCGCGGTGCTGAGCCTCTGTGGACTTGCCCATGCGGCGAAAACCACGCGCAAAAAATTTGCGGCACCCGAATTCACTGTCACCCTGCCGACACTGACAGCAGGCCAGCAAACAGTGGTCGATGCATTGAAGGAAAAGGGCAGCAAGAAGCCGACCCTCCTTGATGGTGTGACGGGTTCGGGCAAAACCGAAGTATATTTTCACCTCATCGCGGATGCGATGAATATAAGCGCTTCGCGCGTTGATGGGGGTCTTACCCCCAAACCCCTCGCTAGCCACGCGGCTCGCCCTTCGGGCTACGCAGGCTATGAACACGCTTCAGTATTAGCTTTGCGTAGCGCAAGCGAGCCCGCAGGGCAGGGGTCAGTGAGCATGGCGAGCGAAGGGGACAAGGTCCCCTTCAATCAAATACTAGTTCTTCTTCCTGAAATTGCCCTCACCCACCAGTGGCTCGAGCGCTTCGAAAAAACGTTTGGGGCGGCACCCGTTGTTTGGCATTCACGGATGACGCCTGCCGCGAAGGCCCGCGCATGGCAAGCCGTGGCGCGCGGCGAGGCACCGATTGTGGTGGGCGCACGCTCGGCGCTGTTTTTACCGTTTCGGAACTTGAAACGCATCATCGTCGATGAGGAGCATGACCCGAGCTACAAGCAGGAGGAGGGGGTACTTTACCATGCGCGTGATATGGCGGTGGCGCGGGCCCATTTCGAGCAGACTCCGATTCTGCTCGTCTCCGCCACGCCCTCGCTTGAGACGATGGAAAACGTGCGTGATGGCAAATATGACGTGGCGAAATTGCCCGAGCGCTTTGGCGCAGCGGGGCTGCCGAGTGTCACCCTCGTCGATATGCGCATCAACACGCCCGAGCGGGGAAGTTTCATTGCGCCGAGTGTGAAGACGGCGATGCTGGAAACATTGGCGCGTGGCGAGCAGGTGCTGTTCTTCATGAACCGCCGTGGCTATGCGCCACTGCTGCTGTGCCGCACCTGCGGCCACCGCTTTCAATGCGGTAATTGCTCGGCGTGGCTGGTGGTACATGGGGGGCGAGCGCCAAGTGGGGATGTGGGCGTGCGTAGCGCAAGCGAGCCGCTTGCGGCAGGGGCCAGCGAAGCGAAGGGGACAAGGTCCCCTTCTAAATCACATTTGGCCTGCCACCATTGTGGCCATAAGGAAGCGATGCCGAAGGCCTGCCCCAGCTGCAATGCCGAAGCCGACAAACTCGCGCCCTGTGGCCCAGGGGTCGAGCGCATTGCGCAAGAAATAAAAGAGATGTTTGTTGGTGATGAGGAAGTGAGAGTAGATATTCCTCCCCCCCTAGGGGGGAGGTTAGGAGGGGGCCTTGATGAGACTCAGCCATTGCCAATCTCGGCCCCACCCCAACCCTCCCCCTATGGGGGAGGGAGTCTGGTTGCGGCGAAAACCTTGCCTCTTCCAAGCACGCTGAATTTTGCAAGAGAATTACGAAAAAACCTTACCGAAGCAGAAAAGAAACTATGGCGATTACTGCGCCATGAACAAATGGGTAAACGATTTCGCAAACAGCACCCGATTGGAAATTACGTCGCCGACTTCGCATGCCTTGAACCGAAATTGATTATTGAGCTGGATGGTGGGCAGCACAATGATCTGGAAGCGATGGCGTATGATGCGGCACGCACTGCATTTTTTGAAACACAGGGATTTCGTGTGCTGCGCTTCTGGAACCATGAAGTTCTTAATAATCGTGAAGGGGTTTTTCAAAAGATTCACACATCGATGAATAGCCTTACTCACCCCCACCCTAACCCTCCCCCGTTGGGGGAGGGAACTCCACGCATCGTCACTCTCTCGTCCGATGAAGCCATTGCCGCCGATACATGGGCGAGTATCGAGGCGGGGGAGGTGGATATTCTTGTCGGCACGCAGATGGTGGCGAAGGGCCATCATTTCCCGCGGCTGACACTGGTGGTGGTCGTCGATGCGGATGTGGGGTTGGATGGTGCGGATTTGCGCGCAGGCGAGCGCAGCTATCAATTGCTGCACCAGCTGGGCGGGCGCGCTGGGCGCGGTGATCTGGCAGGCACGGTGCTGGTGCAAACGTACTGCCCCGAGCACCCAGTCATGAAGGCACTGGTGGCGCATGATCGCAACCGCCTGATGGCGCTTGAGGCTAAGGAGCGTAAACTCGGTGGTTGGCCACCCTTTGGCCAGCTCGCGGCGATATTGCTCGATGGGGTGGATGAGGCGAAAGTGCGTGCCGCTGGCCAAATGCTGGCCCGCACCGCGCCGGATGATGCGCGCATCACCGTACTTGGGCCAGCACCCGCGCCCTTATCGAAACTACGTGGGCAATACCGCTACCGTATTCTCATCAAGGCGAAAAAAACCATTGGCCTGCAAGCCACCTTGCGGGCATGGCTGAAAGATAAAAAATTCAGCGGTGTGCGCATCAAGGTCGATGTGAACCCGTATTATTTTCTTTAATTGAAGGGGCCTCTTTGGCCCCTTCGCGCTTCGCGCTGACCCCCCAGCCGCTGCGCGGCTCGCGCCCCCGTCCTTCGACGGGGCAGGCTCCAAGCGCTACGCATGGCCTATTGAGCCGTTTGTAATTATAACTGCGAAGCGCGCTTCGTGTTTCGCTTTTTATCCTGTGCCGTGTAGGCGGCGATGATTTCGCTGATCATGGGCCCAAAACGCTCCTTAAGCTCGCTGCAGCGGGTGGTGTTGTGCAGTTCAACGCCGTTACGCACACTGCGCACTAGCCCGGCCTCACGCAGAATTTTGAAATGCTGCGACAAGGTGGATTTCGGAATATCGCGACTATTGACGCTGCGGAAAGTAGCACAGGTTTTATGGCCTTCACAGCCAGCAATTTCAGCAAAGATGCGCACCCGCACCGGGTCGCTCAAGGCATAGAGAACGCCTTCAACTGTAATGTCTTTTATCGAGGGGTGAAAAAGTGGTTTCATACCCTTGTTATACATCATGCTTGACAATTAGTCCAGTAGTTCATATATTCCGAACTATAGAACTTATGAACACCCATGGCGCTAAAGTTCTCGGCAAGCATTCAACATCCAAACTTGAACAGGAGAAACCCATGAAACTTGATAACCAAACGGTCTTTGTCAGTGGTGCGAATCGTGGCATCGGCAAAGCGATTGTGGACGCATTGCTGGCCCACCCCGTAAAGAAAGTGTATGTCGCAGCGCGCAAGCTCGAAGACCTGCCAAACTTTAATGACCCGCGGGTGACTCCAGTGAAATTGGATATCACGGACCGCACGCAAATTGCACAGGCAGCCAAGCAAGCAGGTGACGTAACGGTTCTTGTGAATAATGCGGGTGCCTTGGCCTTTGCATCTGTGGTGACCGGCGCGGGCGACGATCTCATGCGCGATATGCAGGTGAACTATTTTGGTACATTGAGTATGGTGAACAGCTTTGCACCTGTGATTGAAAAAAATGGCGGCGGCGCGATTGCTAACGTCATCTCCATCGTCGGCTTGGCTAGTATGGCGGGGATTGGTGGTTACAGTGCTTCAAAGGCCGCGCTATTCTCGGCGACACAGGCCATGCGCGCCGAGCTGAAAGGCAAGCAGATTACCGTTCATGGTATTTTCCCAGGGCCGATCGATACAGACATGGCCAAGGAATTCCCGATGGACAAAACCAGCCCGAAAGTTACCGCAGAGAATATCCTAGCCGGTATTATTGCAGGC
>CAZOFC010000007.1:1918-19138 GCA_964578965.1 uncultured Azospirillum sp. | reverse complement strand
CCATGAGGATATCTTCCCTGATCCGATGTCAGCGAATTTGAGCCAGCTTTGGGCCAAAGACCCCAAAGCGCTTGAGCGCCAATTCGCGAGCATGTAAATAGAACGTCGTCACATAAGGTCGGCCAAGCGATTGGTCAGCCTTCACCCCAACCTAAGAGACAGAAAGTGCTAGCTATGGATACGTTTGAGGCCATTAACACCCGCCGGTCGATTCGCCATTACGACCCCACGCATCGCTTCACCCAAGCAGAGTTTGATAAATTCATCGACCTTGCGATGCAAACGCCCTCCTCCTTCAACATCCAGCATTGGCGGCTGGTGAATGTGACCGACCCGGCGCTGCGCGCCGAGATTCAGGCCGCGGCGTGGAACCAGACGCAGGTGACGGAAGCCTCGCTGTTGTTTGTCATCACGGCGGATGTGAAGGCCTGGGCGAAAAACCCGGGGCGCTACTTTAGAAATTCACCGAAAGAAGTGCAGGATTACTTGGTGCCGATGATTGGCCCGTTTTATGAAGGTAAAGAACAGCTTCAGCGCGACGAGGCGCTGCGCTCGGTCGGCTTTGTGGCGCAAACGATGATGCTCGCTGCCCGCGCCATGGGCTATGACTCAAGCCCTATGATTGGCTTTGACCCGGATGCGGTGGCCAAGCTGATTCACCTGCCCGAGGATCATCTTATCGGCATGTTGCTCGCGGTGGGCAAGGCCACCAAGCCCGCGTTCCCCAAACCCGGCTATATCGAAAAATCCGAAATGGTGATCGAGAATCGGTTTTAGTCGTTTAGTTTCGGAATCCCCCGCTCTCCGAAGAAAGTGGGGGATTCCATAGTGCATCAGTCGTCTCCGTCGGGATCGAGATCTCCTGCTCGAATATCGAGCGCGGGAAATTCGATCGAGCGCAGCAAAACAAAAAACCACGCCGCCAGTCCGCCAGCCAGCATAGCTGCGGTTACAGCAGTAACTTTCGTAGTTCTCTTCATGATACTCTTTCTCCTGAATACACAAGCGAACGCTTGTACGTTTTAGTCACCCCAAAGCGATTGGCTTGGTTAAAATGACAAAAACAGCTGCAACATAGCATGCAGCGCATGCGCTGCCCACTAGGCGCGGCGAAACTTCACGAAATTGTAATAGTGTGAGGTTGCGCCTCGCCTTCTCGATTGTTCAGACTATTCACGCATAGTGCTCTAGTAAGCTGGACCCCGGCGCAGGGCCGGGGTGACAAGCGGTGGGTCAGGCTACGCTAAGCACATATGAACGATGATGATTATCTCTGCGTAGGCTTCGCCGAGCCGCGTAGCGGCGGGAGTTCGAGGGTAAGACCCTCGTCAGGCGCGCAAGCGCTAAAAAAACTACCTTGGAGAAGCCTTCAGGCTTCTCCAACGGTATCGAGCAGCGCAATTTCAAGCGCTTGCTCGACCGTGTTGCCACCCCATAGCACCGATTGGAATGCGGGGTAGAAGCGGTTGCACTCGCTCATTGCGATGTCGAGCAAATCATCGAGCTGTTCGCTGGTGGCACCCTGCCCACCGCGCAACAACAGGGCATGACGGAACATGACGAGCCCGTCCTCACTGCCCATATCAAAATGGCCGAGCCACATTTTCTCGTTCACTGCGGCAAGGAGGGGGTAGATTTTTGCGCGGGATTTTTCAGGGATTTTTGAATCATACGCGCAGGAGAAGATGAGCGCGCCGAGATCCGGCTGCCAGGCAAACCAGATACGAAAATTGCACCAGCTGCCCTGCACTTCAGCGACCAGTTCTTCGTCCACCGGGCGGTCGCATAACCAGTCGCGGTCGATGATGAGTTGTTCAGCTAGATCGAGGGGGTTTGAGGACGCGAATTCGAAATTGGCGAGTTGAACTGCGGACATGTGCTCTCCTAGAAAGAATGACCCAGAGGTTTCACTTGCCAATCTTTATGCTCTTCACGAATTTGTGTGCGGCACATCTAAGAGAGAAACACAGGCGAAACTAAAAATCCATCAAAATATGGTGAGGCTGTGAAGAATGACGACTAGGGGTGGTGTACTGCGCTGATTTTTTCACTGGCGCCGCGCGAGGATAATATTTAAAGTAATTAACATGACAAAACGCGCTTTCTCGCTGGTTGAGCTATCGATTGTTCTGGTTATTCTGGGCCTGCTTGTCGGCGGTGTGCTGACGGGTCAATCCCTCATCCGTGCCGCTGAGCTACGCAGCGTAACGAACGACGTACAAAACTACACCACTGCTATGTCCGCGTTTCGTGACAAGTATTTCGCGCTGCCGGGGGACATGCCTAATGCCACACAATTTTGGGGCATCGCCGCGGGGAGCGGGGATGGTGCGGTGGCCCCTTGCTTGACGGCTGCAACCACGGATGGCCGAACCTGCAACGGCAATGGGGATGGCCGAATTTCGGATTTAAGTTCTTCAACGCTGATTGCTGAATCATTTCGTATGTGGCAACATCTGGCCAACGCGGCATTGATTCCAGGGAACTATACCGGCACCATCGGTGCCGACCTCACGCGGGTGATGCCCAGCTCACGAGTGAAGCGCGGTAGCGTATGGTTTGTATCATATCAGCCTCAATCCGCGGGCACTACCTCGGTGTTTTCAGCGCCCGCTAGACAACTATTCCAGCTTTATGGCAGCGGCTTAAGTGCCCTTGAGTTTTTAAAGCCCGAAGAGGCATGGAATATTGACACAAAAATGGATGATGGCCGCCCGAATTTAGGCAGTATACGCTCGAACAAAGGCACGACTGCATTGCCATGTTCTACCACCTTTGGCCAGCCGGTGACGGCCGATGCGAACAGCCAGTATAATCTCAGTTCTCAAGGGATGGTGTGCTACATCGAGTTTAACTACAACTGAGGTTTGGCGTATTGCGCCTGCTTGGTGATGAAAGGGCAGCAGTTACTTCTTCAACTTCTCAAGCTCTGCCTTTAAGGCTTCATTTTCAGTTCGCGCCTTTTCGGCCATGGCTTTCACCACCTCAAATTCCTCACGCGTGACGAAGCGGCCGTGGCTGACCAGGCGCTCAATCTTATCGCCGATCATGGCTTCAAACTCGCGGCGCATATCCATGAGGCTGCCCGCCGCACCCGATGCCATTTTGGCAATATCTTCGAACAATTTGGAATCTTTTTGCATTTTAGTCACCCGTCTCCAGTCTCTAGTCGCCAGTATGCCCATATATTGGGTTTTGGTTGTCACACGACTATGGTACAACTATGGTTAGAGCGCAACGAGATTGAACGCTGGTGACTGACGACTGGCGACTGGAGACTCACTGATGAAACGTGTGTTAGTGACCGGCGGCGCCGGGTTTATCGGAAGCAACATTGCCGGCACGCTGGCCGACCACACCGACTACCGCGTGGTGGTGGCCGATGAGTTCGGCGTGAACGACAAATGGCGCAACCTCGCCAAGCATAAGATCTATGAAATCATCGCTCCATCCGAGGTGTTTGCCTGGCTTGAGGCCAACAAAGGCGAGCTCGATGCCATCATCCATATGGGGGCCATCTCAAGCACCACAGAGACCAACGTCGATTTGATTTTGGAAACCAATTTTACCTTAAGCCGAAAATTATGGAACTGGGCGGCCATCAACAAAAAACGCTTCATCTATGCCTCCTCGGCGGCCACGTATGGCGACGGCAATGCCGGGTTTGAGGACATGAACAGCACCGACGCTCTGAGCAAGCTCAAGCCTCTCAATGCCTATGGCTGGAGCAAGCATCTGTTTGATCAGTTCGTGCTGACTGCGACTTCGGCCGTGGGCGATAAGGTGCCAAGCCAGTGGGCGGGCCTCAAATTCTTCAATGTCTATGGCCCGAACGAGTATCATAAGGGCGAGCAGGCTTCGGTCATCGAGCAAATCTACCCGCATGCGAAATATGGGCGGCCCGTCAAGCTGTTCAAATCCTACCGCGAGGATTACAAGGATGGCGGCCAGCTGCGTGATTTCATCTATGTCAAAGACTGCGTGCGTGTCGTCATCTGGCTACTGGGTAACCCGCACGTGAATGGGCTCTATAACCTTGGCACCGGCAAGGCGCGCAGCTTTGCGGATTTGGCGAACGCGACCTTTGCCGCCGTGGGCAAGCCCCCAGCCATTACGTATATCGATATGCCAGAGGCGATTCGCGATAAATATCAATACCTCACCGAAGCGAAGATGGACCGCCTGCGCGCCGCGGGTTATACCGAGGCCTTCTATTCCCTTGAAGATGGGGTGAAGGATTATGTGGAGCATTACCTCTCGAAAGACGATCAATATTTTTAGCGTTAAGTGGTTAGTGCCTAGTGCCTAGTGCCTAGATATAACTAACTACTAGGCACTCACTACCAGGCACTTCTTCATGACCTTCCCTGAAATCTCCCCCATTGCGTTTGAGATTGGCCCCTTGGTGGTGCGCTGGTATGCGCTTGCTTATGTGGTCGGCATCCTGCTCGCGCAGCGTGCCATCGGCTGGGTCGATAGCCACAAGAACACCCCGCCATTGCTCAACGAAAACGCCCGCGATGACCTCGTGCTGTATGGGGTCATTGGCATTATTCTGGGGGGCAGGCTGGGCTATGTGCTTTTCTATAACTTCTCCTATTACATAGATAATATCTCTGAAGTTCTACATATATGGCAGGGCGGCATGTCCTTCCATGGGGGGCTGATGGGCATCCTCGTCGCCTTCTATTTTTATGCCCGGCGGTTCAAGCTGCGCTGGCTGCGGTTGATGGATTTGCTCGCCGTCGCCACCCCGATTGGGTTGTTCCTCGGCCGCCTGGCCAATTTTGTGAATGGCGAGCTGTATGGCCGCGTGACGGATTCGCCGCTAGGCATGGTCTTCCCCCGTGGGGGGGAGTTGCCGCGCCACCCCAGCCAGCTCTATGAGGCGGGGCTGGAGGGGCTGGTGCTTGGGCTGGTGCTGTGGTTGCTTGCCACGCGCACGCAGGCCTTGAGCTACACAGGCCGTTTGGCCGGGGTGTTCGCGGTGGGCTATGGCTTGGCAAGGTTTACCGTCGAATTCTTCCGCGAGCCCGACGCGCAACTTGGCACACTAGCGCTTGGCTTCAGCATGGGCCAATGGCTTTGCGTGCCGATGATGGTGCTGGGCGTATGGCTGGTCGCGACAAGCAGAAAAAGAACTGTAAAGTCATAATTTCGTCATACTTACGTGCTACGCTGCGGCATGGATTTTAGTAAACGGCAAGAAGTGTATGTTAGCCAAGCTAGCACAGTAATGTGGGAGGCCCTTAACCTATTGCCAAGCATATACCCTGATGCCTACTATTTGCATCTGTATGATGGCAAAGATTTAGGGCGTGAATACCCTGCCTCATGGGAGGAATTGAGCCCAAGCCAGCGACAAACCCGCCGCCGCCATTATTTGAACCCGGAACTTCCAGCAGCTACTTACGCGGAGGAAGAATATCCAACACTGATTGACCATTACCGCGCAATCAAAACAACCCCACGGCAAGCATTGCTGCGCCTGAAAGAGGCGCAGGAGGCCTGCAAAAATTTTTCCACTGATTATTCCTTGCGCGGCAACCGCTACTGTGACCTGCCAAGCTATTATCAACAACAAATTATCACACATATCAGCGCGCTTTACGCGGCAACATGCGAAGCATATGCAGTGCTTTCCGATGCCGAGCGGGTGAATAGTGGCGTCTATAGCTGCAGCGTGTTTACCCCCCCTAAATATAATAAAAACGATACCATCAATCCTCACCGCACGCTGAATAATTATCTGGCCTTAACGGTTGATGAACGGGCTGAACAAAACCAAAAGATGCGTCAAACATCAGCGAAGACAGTGGATGCGCTGTGGGAAGCGATGCCAAAGCTTGAGCAGTTGCTTAGTGTGTGTATCGAAAACACGGTGTGTAAATCCCCATTGTCTGAGGTGGTGGTGGGTGGGTTGCCGCCACAATTGGTGGGTAAGTTGCCGCCAGCGGGTCAATACCCCGTGGTGCTGCATGAGAAAGCGCTAAGCGAGATACGTGCTGCCTTAAAAATTGAGGGGTTGCCCGAAGATCGCTACATACTAGATGATAGCAAAATCACGGCGCATGGCCTGAAGGGAGCACAGCATTTTGCCTTGCTGGTTCAGGCAAAAACGGCGCTGCTTACCGTCATGACACTCAAGGAAATAACAGGCGAACTAGCGGCTAAAATTACTACTGACATTTTACCCAATGAATTGGCTTTCGCCATGGATTACGTAGATAGAAAATATGACGAAAGCTATCGTCAGTATCAGTTTGTTCGTAAAACCCCATATATGGATGCAGATACCTTACGCGAAGCATTAAAGGCATATATTATCGAACAGCGTGAGGGCTTGAATCTCACAGGAAAAGGTGAAAGCAACGAAGATTATTTCGCCCGCTTTGAGCGAGAGGCTCGCGCGCAAGCGCCCACACTTAAGCCTATGCTCAAAGAAGAATTAACGCGCCATTCGCTTATTCATACGCTTGCATCTAAGGATGAGGCGCGTACAAAATAATACGATGACTGCACTCACTTCCATCATCCGCGAGAAGATTACAGCGTCTGGCCCCATCAGCATTGCTGATTATATGGCGCTGGCGCTTTCGCACCCCGAGCATGGCTACTACATCAAGCGCGACCCGTTCGGCGCGCGCGGCGATTTCATTACCGCCCCTGAGATCAGCCAGATTTTTGGCGAGATGATCGGCCTGTGGTGCGCACAAATGTGGCTGCAGTTGGGCGGTGGCCCCATCAGTTTGGTCGAGCTGGGGCCCGGCCGTGGCACGCTGATGAAGGATGTGCTGCGCGCGACCAAATCGATGCAGGGCTTCCATGAGGCCATCACCATCCATATGGTGGAGACGAGCCCCGTGCTCGCGAATGCGCAATATATCGGGTTGCGCGATGACCATCCGCGCATCGAGTGGATCGACCATGTCGATGAGCTGCCTGCAAGCAAAACCATCGTGATTGCCAATGAGTTTTTTGATGCACTGCCCATCAAGCAATATGTGATGACGGAAGATGGGATGCGCGAGCGCCGCGTGGCATGGAACGACGCGACGCATGCGTTCGAGTTTGTGCTCGTGGAGGCGGGGCTGGTGCTCGCGAAATCAGGCAACACCATTCCCACCGGCACGGTGATGGAGCATTCACCCGCCAGCCGCAGCATTATGCGCAAACTCGCGAGCCATTTGCAGGCCCATGGCGGCGCAGGCCTCGTCATCGATTATGGTTATTTGGGCGAGGCGCATCATGACACGCTGCAGGCGCTCAAAGCCCATCTCTTCCACCCCGTGTTGAGTGACCCGGGTGACGCCGACATCACTGCGCATGTGGATTTTACGAGCTTGATGGAAATCGCGCGCGAGAGCGGCCATCAGGTTGGCCCACTGCTCAATCAGGGGGATTTTTTGCTGCGTATGGGCGCGCAATTGCGCCTTGAAATGCTGCTGCGCCAAGCGACACCCGCACAAAAAGAACCCTTGATTTCTGGCCTTGAGCGCCTGATTTCACCCCAAGCCATGGGCGAATTATTTAAGGTGATGGGGTTTGCGAGCGACGCGCGGATCGAATTGCCAGCGTTTGTGCTTTAGGGGTTTAGTTTTTATTGAAGGGAACGCTTCGTTCCCTACGCGACTTCGTCGCTGACCCTCCGCCGCAAGCGGCTCGCCATGGAAGGCTACGCAAGGCTTACTCGTCTGCTTGAGCCTTGATAGTATCTGTGCTCTAACATTCTTATGACCGCAGCGTTTTACACCCATGAATTGTTTGACCACCCCACCATTGCCCATGGGTTTTTTGGCCGCAAAGGTGGGGTGAGTGAGGGACTCTATGCGGGCCTGAATTGCGGCCTTGGCAGCCATGATAACAAGGCGCATGTGGTCGAGAACCGCGCCCGCGTTGCCCATGCACTTAATGCCGCGCCAGAGAATCTTTGCACGCTTTATCAAGTCCATTCCCCGCGCGCGGTGATTGTGCATGAAGCATTTGCCAGCACCCCGCCCGAGGCGGATGCGTTGGTGACAAATGTGAGGGGGCTTGCCCTTGGCATCCTCACCGCCGATTGCGCACCGATTTTGTTTGCGGATGTGGAGGCGGGCGTGATTGGCGCGGCCCATGCCGGGTGGAAGGGCGCTTTTACCGGGGTAGTCGAAAGCACCATACTCGCGATGGAAAAACTGGGCGCGCGCCGCGCCAGTATTGCCGCCACCATTGGCCCGTGTATCTCCCAAGCCAGCTATGAAGTGGGGCCAGAATTCATCGCGCGGTTTGAGGCCGCTGACCAAGCCCAGTTTTTCATCCCAAGCAATCGCGCGGGGTTTCACCGGTTTGATCTTGCCGCATATGTTGCAGCGTCACTGCGCGCATCAGGCTTGCAGCGGGTGGGTGTGCTTGCTATGGATACGGCCAGTGACCCAGAAAACTTTTTCAGTTACCGCCGCGCGACACTGAATGGCGAACCGGATTATGGCCGGCAGGTGAGCGCGATAGTTTTAAGGACTTAGGAGAGATTATGTCGATATTACCGTTTGATGACCGCGATGGATTTATCTGGATGGACGGTGAAATGGTGGCGTGGCGTAATGCCAAAACCCACGTGCTGACCCACGGCTTGCATTATGGCTCCTGCGTGTTCGAGGGCGAACGTGCCTATGGCGGCAAGATCTTCAAAAGCCGTGAGCACAGCGCGCGCTTTCATGCCTCGGCGGATTTGCTGGGTTTTGAAATTCCCTATAGCATTGAGCAGCTTGAGGAGGCAAAAGCCGAAGTGCTGCGCGTGAATAATATCGTGGATGGCTACATGCGCCCGGTGGCTTGGCGCGGCAGCGAGATGATGGCCATCTCGGCACAGGCGACCAAAATCCATGTCGCGATCGCCAGCTGGGCATGGCCAAGCATGTATAAGAAAGACATTAAGGAGAAGGGCATCCGCCTGACGATGGCGGAGTTCAAACGCCCAAGCCCCGAGAGCGCGCCGGTGGTGAGCAAAGCCGCTGGGCTTTACATGATCTGTACCATCAGTAAGCACAAGGCGGAAAAAGCCGGGTTCGATGATGCGCTGATGATGGATTATCGCGGCTACCTCGCGGAAGCGACGGGGGCGAATCTGTTCCTCGTCATTGATGGTGAATTGCACACGCCCAAAGCCGATTGCTTCCTCGATGGGATCACCCGCCGCACGGTGATGCAGCTTGCGCGCGACAACGGCATCACCGTTCATGAGCGGCATATCATGCCTGCCGAACTCGCCCGCGCGCAGGAGGTATTCCTCACTGGAACGGCGGCGGAAATTACCCCGGTGAGCGCCGTAGATAGCCAGCAATTCGTGATTGGTGACGTGACGAAAAAACTGATGGCGGCCTATAGTGCTGCCACCTTGGCGCATACCAACGTTGCTGCTTAAGCGAGGTGTTTCGCACTCGCCCGCGTATATTGTGCGGCGCTGATGAAGGCAAGGATGGCCGAGGCATAAAGCAGCGCTAGGCCAATGCGCCAGCTATATTCGACTACGGGTGAACCTGACGCAATCGGTGGTCCAAATGCCAATGAAATGAGTAGCAGCGTGATGGCTATCATTTGTAGCGCCGTTTTCCATTTACCACCCTTAGAAACGGGCAGAGCGATTTGCTGCTTGGCCAAAAACTCACGCAAACCTGCGATGTAAAGCTCACGCAGCAGAATAACGCAAACGGGCAGAAATAAGGGTGAAATTGGAAAAAAAAGTAGCGGCGGCAAGCGAAGTGCTTCCAACAAATAGACCAGCATGAGTGCAACAATCAGTTTATCGGCAATGGGGTCAAGCAGTGCGCCAAGGCGGCTGCTCGCATTCCATGTGCGTGCAAGGTAGCCATCCAAAAAATCGGTCAATGCGGCAAGAATAAAGATGATGAGCAACGCCATGCGCGCACCGGGTGCCAGCAACATGAGCGCCAAACACACGGGCACCGCGACGACACGGGCAAAGGTGAGCAGATTGGGGATACGCTCGCGGGTGAGCATTACGCCGTGGCCGGCTGAGTGGCGCGCTGCTGATAGAGCGCGACAAAATCCATCGGCTCGAGCTGTAGCGGTGGGAAGCCGCCGTCACGCGTGAGATCTGCAACCACGCGGCGCGCGAAGGGGTAAAGTAGTTGTGCGCCTTGGATGAACAGTGTGGACTCCACAGCATTGTCGGGAATGCTTTGCATTTCAAGCACGCCTGCATACACCACATCGCACAGGAAGATGGTGGTTTTTTCAGCAACCGCACGCGCCGAAATCTGGATGGAAAGCTCGAACACTTTTTCGTCGAGGCGCTGGGCAGCAAGGTTGATGTTCACGTCCATCTGCGGTGGTTCGCGCAACGAGAAAATGCTCGCCGGTGCGCGTGGGCTTTCAAACGAGAGGTCCTTGATATATTGTGCGCGCAAAAAAATGGCGGGCTTATCGGCAGCGGTGCTTGTCGGGGTATCGGTCATGGGTGGCCTTTCACCTTGTATTTTCGAGCAGCTTGTCTATATCAGCGTGTGCGCGCTGTCGACTGGAAAGATACGCCGCACAAACGACAGAAGGTGGGCCCATGGACGGCGTATTACCCTACGGCGATATTATCGTGATTGGCGCGATCGCCGCATTCATTTTGTTGCGCTACCGCGCGATGCTCGGTGAGCCCCGCGGCCGCGATGAAAGCGCGCGCCCAAGCGCCGCACCGCTTGCAGAAAATGAACGCGTGGTGCAATTGCCGATGCTGCGCGCAAGCACTGCCGCGCCCGAAAAAACCGATGATTTCAGCAAACATGGCGACAGCCTGGCCGAAAAATTCGTGGCGATGCGCGCCATTGACCGCGAATTTTCGCCCGATGAATTTTTGCAAGGCGCGCGTACGGCCTATGAAATGGTGATCACGGCCTTCAGTAAGCGCGACGAGGACACACTGAAAATGCTGCTCTCGCCGGATATGTTCAAAAGCTTTGCGCTCTCGCTTGCCGATGCACAAAAGGAAAATCGCTTCACCGATACGACACTGGTTGCGATCACCAGTGCAAAAGTCAGTTCCGCAAAACTGGTCGGTAGCCATGCGACCATCGCGGTTGATTTTGTCAGCGACCAGATTCACCTCATTCGTGACGAGGCGGGCACCATCCTCGAGGGTGATCCCTCTGCGCAGCTCAAGGTTGAAGATAGCTGGGTATTTACACGCAACTTGAACAGCGCGAGCCCGAACTGGACCATCATCGAAACCTGATTTTAGGCATCATTCTATCCGGCTATTCTCGCCAATAGCGCGCAGCCAAGATGCTGATTTGGCTAGCGTGCATTTCATTACGATATCGTAATTCACTAGCTTTAATATATCTATATTAATTATTTAGCATGTGTTCTGCTCACAAGCCCCCCTTGGCCGCAGCAACAATTCATGCGTGTATGCTTACCTTAAGAATGGCGCCTAAGTGAGTGCAGCCAAGCAGGTTTTTCGGGCTGTGCAAGGGGGGCACAGCAGCTCATGCAAAGCATGAACAGAATGGGGATTAACCTATGTTTTACATGATTTTTGGTACGAAAAATGCTATGGTATAGGTTGGTAAAAAACAAAAAGGTAGCGATTGAGACCTCCTCGCACCAACAAAAAAAGGCTGTCATTCGTATCGCTGCTCATGGCGATCGCGATGCTGTTGCGGCCTGTTTTTGCGAGCGCCAACCCAGAAGGCGGCGTGGTGGCGGCGGGGCAGGCGAACATCATCACCGCCCCTGCGACGGTCGATATTCACCAACAAACACACAAGGTGGTGATCGACTGGCGCGGCTTTGACATTGCGCCGAATGAACGCACCGAATTTCACCAGCCCAGTGCAAGCGCCATCGCGCTCAATCGCGTGAACAGCCCAAACGCCAGCCGCATCAACGGCACGCTCAAGGCCAACGGCAATATCATCATCGTCAACCAGAATGGGGTGCTGTTTGGCCGTGAGGCGAAGGTGGATGTGAATGGGCTCGTCGCCACCAGCGCCGACACCAGCAATGACCGCTTCATGAACGAATCGAAGGTGACGTTCGATAAGGCCGGCAGCCCCGATGCGGTAGTCAGCAACGAAGGCAGCATCACCGCGAAGGAATCGGGCCTTGTCGGGTTTGTGGCACCACGGGTGGAAAATAGCGGCGTCATCACGGCACGCCTTGGCCGTGTACAGCTGGCCAGCGGTGAAAAAGCGACGGTCGATTTTTATGGCGACGGCTTGCTTGAGGTGGCGGTTGGTGAGGAAGTCACCCACCAGCTGGCAAAAAATACTGGCACCATCAATGCCGAAGGCGGCACCATTGCGCTCACCGCTGCGGCCGGGCGCAAACTGCTCAGTAGCGGCATCGAGGTCGGTGGCGAGATGAATGCTCAAACCGTGTCGCAGCAGGAAGGCAAAATCATCATTGCAGCCGCGGGCAAAAACGCGGTGACAAACAACATTGCGGCCAACAAAAACGGCAGCAACAGCAACGTGGCAAGCACGGTGACGGTGAAGGGCAAACTCCATGCCTCGGGCAATAAGGCGGGGGAGCGTGGTGGCAAGATCACCATCACCGGCGATGAAATTGCACTGAAATCGGGGACGAATATTTCGGCCAAAGGTGCCGCCGGTGGCGGGGTGATTCGCATCGGCGGTGAGTATTTGGGGCAAGGCAGCACACCCACCGCACGTAACGCTACGGTAGAATCTGGCAGCATCATCGACGCGAGCGCGACCGAACAAGGCCATGGTGGTGAGGTGATTCTCTTTGCGGATGGCGATACGATTTTCAATGGCCTGATTTATGCCAATGGCGCGGGCCTGCGCCGTAATGGCGGCTTTGTTGAAACCTCGGGTAAATCACGCCTACACATTGGCGGCATGGTCTATGCAAATGCCAGCAGCGGCGGCCTTGCTGGCCAGTGGCTGCTGGACCCGGCGGATATCACTATCACTGCAGCAACGGATAGCAACATCACCGCAGGTAGCCCTTTCACTGCCACTAATACGGCAAGCCAGCTGAGTGCCGCGACCATCGTTGCCGCGCTGAATGCCGGAACGAACGTGACGGTACAAACCAACAACGATGCGTTTGCAGGCAACGGTGATATTTTCGTTAACTCGGCCATTACCTCGACCGGTGCCGGCGCCCTCACCATTTCGGCCTTCCGCAATATTCTGGTCAACGCTGCCATCAGCCTCGCTGGGGGTGACCTCACCTTGCGTTCGGATAATACCGGAATCGGCTCGGGCGCCATTACCACCTCGGCGGCCATCAGCACCAATGGTGGTGATATCACCATTGGCGGGGGCAGCGGGGCCATCACGGCCGCGACCTATAATGCAAACGGCTCGGTCGCGACGGCGGCTTCGGGCTTCGCCCGTGGCAATGCCGCAATGACCCAAGGGGTAACGATTGGCGGCGCCATCAACGCTGGTAACAATGGCAATATTATCATTAACGGTCGTGGGTTTAGCGGCACTGCAAGCAGTGTCGGTGTAGAGCAGTTGGCGGGCAATGCAATCAGCGCTACGGGCACCGGGACAATCCAGATTAGCGGGATTAACCAAGGCACGGCGGCAAGCAGCGCCCAGGCCAACGGGGTGGTATTGCGCCACACCGTGACCACGCAAAACGGTGCCCTACGCATTCAAGGTCAGGGCGGTGCGGGTACGGACACCACCTCGAATGCGGGGATATTGATTTCCAGTACGGGGGGGCAAGTACGTACGACGGGTACGGGCGCCATCACCGTAAGTGGAGTGGGTGGCAGCAGCACGGGCGGTAATAATTTTGGGGTGCTGGTGAACAACACAAGCGGCATCTCGCCCACTGGCAGTGGGACGGTCCTGGTCTATGGACAAGGCGGGACGAGTGGCGCGCAAAATATCGGCGTTGCCATCAATCAAGCGGGTACCGGAAGCGTTGTCGGTGGTGGCGGGGCCATCACCGTCAATGGGTTCGGTGGCAACACGGCTGGCGGCAATAATCATGGCGTGGCACTGGTCGGCACCGGCGCTGGTATTGGTGTGCTCAGCAACAGCGGGACAGGGACGATTACCGTCACGGGCACGGGGGCAGGCAGCGGTGCCGGAAGTAATAATTACGGGGTGCTCATCAGTGGCACAGGGGCCAGAATTTCGAGTAGTGGCACCGGCGCGGTTTCAGTGACGGGCACCGGCGGGGGTGGCACAGGTGGCAGCAATTATGGCGTGATTGTAAACAGTGCCAATGGAATCAATCTCACCGGCGGCAGCCCCATTTCTATTACCGGCCAGGGCGGCAATGCGGGCGCCAACGCCGTGGGCGTGATTGTTGGCAGTTTGGGTAGCATCACTGGCGGTAACAGTGCCGTCACCATCAACGGTACGGGTGGCGCAAGTAACGGATCGAGCAGCCATGGGGTGCAGTTTAATGGCGCTGGTGCGGGCACCGGCGCACTCACGACCAGTGGTGCGGTGAACATTACAGGAACTGGCGGCGGCGGTGGCACCACGAATAATAACCACGGCATATTCTTGTCAGGCACCGGGGCGACCATTGCCAAAACGGTCGCGGGTGCCTACACCCTAACGGGTACGGGCGGTGGCGGCTCTGGCGGTAACAACCACGGGATTTATAGTAGTATTGGTGACGGCATCACGAGTGCGGCCAATGCGACCTTGAACGCGACTGCGGGGGCCGGTGCGGGTAGCGCCGGGGTGGTGAGTGATGTGGCCAATGGCATCCGCACCACCGGTGCAGCGACCCTGACATTACTGAGCAACAGCTTTAATATCTCGGCGGCTTCGGCGGTGAATAGTATCACGACCCTGACGGTTGCCCCCCTTACGGCCGTCACGTTTGGCCTGGGCACGGGCGCTGGGGTCGCGACCATCAATAACGCATCGCTGGCTAACCTTGCCGCGACCACGGGCTATGTTTTCGGCTCGGCGACCACCTCGGATATCACGGTGAATACCACGGCCCCCTTCACCAGCCGCGCGCTGACATTTATTTCGGCGGGGAACATTACGCTGAACAATGCCTTTGATAATTTAACATCACTCACCACTACTGCCCCAACGGGTACCACCACGTTTAATGGCATCATGGGTGGCACGACGGCAATCGGTGCCTATAGCGGCACTGGCCGTGACCTTGCCATCAATGCCAACCTGCGCAGTAGTTCCAATATCACCGCCGCCTTCACCCGCGACATCACCATCGGGGCGGCAGCGACCATCACCAACGGTGCCGCGAGTGCACTCACGTTACAAGCAGCGGGCGGCAGCACCGCAGGCACGGGGAACCTGACCATCAACGGTAATTTGAATGTCGGCACGGGCAACCTGACGTTGCTTTCGGGCATTAACGGCACCCGCCCAAGCTGGACCATCACGGGCACGAATTTGCTACGCCAGGGGGCAACCTTTGGGGTGACAAGCATCACCGGCTTTTTGGATTTAATTGTCAACCGTGACATCAATAGCAGCGGCAACATCACCCTCTTATCGTTCCGCGATTTGACCTTGAATGCCGCCAACACCCTCACCACGGGCGCGACAGGGGCCCTGGATTTGCGTGCGGCTAATGGCGCAACCGCAGGTACCGGTAATTTGAACCTGAACGGTAATGTGAGTGTGGGTACGGGTAACGTTACTTTCCGCTCGGGCATCAACGGCACGCGGCCGAGCTATACGATGACGGCGACGAACTTTGTGCCGCAAAGCACCTTTGGTGCAGTTGATATCCAGGGCTTTCTGGATTTCAACGTGAACCGCGATATCACGAGTAGCGGCAACATCACCCTCCTATCGTTCCGCGATTTGACCTTGAATGCCGCCAACACCCTCACCACGGGGGCGGCAGGGTCTCTGAACTTGCAAGCGGCGAACGGCAACACCAATGGCACGGGTAACTTGAACGTGAACGGCAACCTCAGCCTTGGTACGGGTGCTGTGACCATGCGCTCAGGCGCAAACGGCACGCGGCCAAGCTACACGATGACGGCGACGAATTTTGTGCCACAAACCACCTTTGGCGCCATTGATATCCAAGGCTTTCAGGACATCTTCATCAATCGCAATATCACCAACAGCGGCAGCATCACGATCGTATCGTTTCGGGATTTGAACCTGAACGTGGCGAACACCCTCACGACAGGGGCAGCAGGTGCCCTCACGCTGCAAGCAGCAAATAATGTGATTGCTGGTACCGGTAACCTTAACCTTAACGGCACGATTAGTGTTGGCACGGGGGGGTTGACCTTGCGCTCAGGGGCGAACGGCACGCGGCCGAACTACACGCTCACCACCACCAATGTGATCCGTCAGGGCGCCACCTTTGGCGCGATCGATATTCGCGGGTTCCTTGATACGTTCATCAACCGCGACATGAACAGCAGTGGTAACATCGTGATCACGAGCTTTCGTGATCTCACGCTCAATGCCGCCAACACTATTACCTCGGGTGCGGGGAATAGTTTAAACATTCAAGCGGCCAACGGTAACGTGGGGGGCACGGGCCGCCTGAACTTGAATGGTACCTTGAGCAACGGCACGGGGGCGCTCACACTCGTGTCGGGCATCAACGGCACGCGCCCAACCTATACCGCCACGGCTACGAATCTGGTGCGTCAGGGGGCTACGTTTGGGGCGCTGAACATTCAAGGGTTTGCCGATTTTATTGTTGATCGCGTGCTTAACTCCACCGGCACGGTCGATTTTGCCAACAACACCCAGACCACGTTGCGCAACAATATTACATCGACGGGCAGTGCAATCACCATCAGCACCAACCCCATCGTGGTGGCAGAAGGGTTCTCGCCGACGATCTCGACAGTAAATGCGAATATTACGTTTAATGCGGGCTCCACCATTCTTGATACAGTTGGTGGCGCAACGGAAGGCTTAACGCTCAGTGCGGGCACAGGCACGATTACATCCCCCGGTACCATCAACGGGGTGGCGCTGACGGCCACGGGTGGCGCGGTGAATCTGACCGGCGTGCTTGGTGCTGTGCGCGCACTCGGTAATTCGATCATCACCACCACGTCAAGCGCCCTGACGCTACCCACCATCACCGCGTTATCACTCAATGCATCGGCCGCGGGTGGCACGAACCAGCTAATTATCAATACGCCGATTACGACGACGGGTGCTGGCGGCCTCACCCTCACCAGTGCGGGCAATATCGTTAAAACGGGGGCGGGGAACCTTACCAGCGCCAATGCACCGCTGACCCTGACGGCAGCCACCAATTTGT
>CAZOFC010000007.1:0-1908 GCA_964578965.1 uncultured Azospirillum sp. | reverse complement strand
CGCGGCGGGGGGGTGGGGGCATCACCCTCACCTGTGGGGGAAATTTCTTTAAACGGGGGGGGGGGGACCCTTACCAGCGCAATTGCACGGCTTCCCCTGACGGAAGCCACCAATTTGTTTTTCAATAACGCCGGTACCAGCTTAACCAGTGGCGGCGGGCTCATTACCCTGAATGCGCCACAAGGCATCATCAACGCGCAATCACTGACGATTAACACCGCAAACGGTAACCTCAACCTCAATGGCCCGGTCATCATCGGCGCACCGCTGACGCTCAACCTTGGCACCGGCAGTGCTAATTTCTCTAGCACCATTAATGGGACTGCAGCACTCCCCACCTTTGATGTGTTGTTGGTGGGTGCGGGTGGTGGTGCCGGTGGCGGCGACAGTGCAGCGTTTGCAGGCGGCGGCGGCGGTAGCGGTGCGGCCGTGGATACGACGGTCAATACGGCCGCTACGGGCTCCGTCTATACCATCTCCGTTGGCGGCGGCGGTGGTGGCGGTGCGGCGAACACCAGCAATAATGGACGCGGTGCGGCGGGCGCCAATGGCGGTGCGCTGGGTGGTCATGCGGGCGCAACCGGCTTAAGTGGCGGCGGCGGTGGCGGCGGCGGGTTCTCGGGCATTGCGATTGGTGGCACGTTCTATGGGGTCGCGGGCGGTGGTGCGGGCGGCGGCGGTGCCAACGAAGGCACCGCGAATGATGTGCAAGCGCCCGGTGGCGGTGTGCAGCCCAATGGTGCCACGGGCAGCACCAGCGGGGGTGCGGGCGCCCAATTTGCAGGTGATGGTGGTGGCGGTGGCGGCGGTGGCGGCGGGTTCCTTGGTGGTAACGGCCAGACCAACCTTACGACCAGTGGCCAAGCCAGCGGCGGTTCGAACTTCGTGAATGCGGCTAACCCATCGGGCACGATTGTGAATGGCAATAGCGGGGCAACCCATGCTGGCGGGTCTGCTGGTGGTGCAGCGCCCAGTATTTCAGGAGCACAGGCCACCTATTATGGCTATTCGGGTGCAGGTGCTGGGGGTAATGGCGTGCTGAACGCTGCGGGTACGGCCGGTGGCAGTGGGGTGGTCATCATCCGTTACACGGGTACTGGCGCGCAGGCTGTGGCAACCGGCAACTACACCACCACCACGGTGGGCGGCGACACCATCATTACCTATAACTCGGGAACGACGAATAGCTTCATTCCGCTTACGGCGTGCACTGGCAACTGTGACCTGACCATCAATGCGGGTAACGTCAATTTTGGTGGGTCGATTGGTGGCGTGAACGCACTGAACGATCTTGTTATCAACGCAACGAATGGGTTCATTCTGCCCACGACCATTGCGGGGTCACTCAGTGCCACGGGCCGCACCTATTTGAATGGCAACATTACCACCACGGGTAATGGCAATGTGACCTTCAATAGCCCACTTTATGTGATTGCCAATAGTGCCATTAATACGGGCACGGGAACGGTGGCGTTTGGCAGCACCATCGACAGCTTGCCGAACCTGAGCACGGTGCAAGCGCTTGTGGTTGCGGGCGGCGGCGGTGGTGGTGCCAATGGCGGTGGTGGCGGCGGCGCGGGCGGCGTGCAATATGATCCAAGCGTTGTGGTAGCCAATGGCGTCGTGCAAAATATCATTGTTGGCGCTGGTGGTGCGGGTGCTGCGAACCAATTCGTACGGGGCAGCAATGGCGGCAATAGTAGCTTTGGTGCACTGACCTCGCTTGGCGGTGGTGGCGGTGCATCGCGCGATGGTGGCGGTGCGGCACTTTCAGGCGGCAGCGGCGGTGGCGGCTCTGGGGCTCTAATGGCCAATGCTGTGGGCGCAACAGCGGGTGCGGGGACGGTTGGACAAGGAAATAACGGCAGCAACGGCACCGCGGCGGATTTAGGCGTGAATGCAGCGGGC
>CAZOFC010000006.1:24864-27169 GCA_964578965.1 uncultured Azospirillum sp. | reverse complement strand
CTAGTGGGTCATGCCTAGCTTGTCAACGGCTTTGTTGCGGGTAGTTTGAGTATGCTGAATTATAGCCAGTTGAGAGGTTGGTGTTAATGGTGATTTAATGGTCTCAGTCCTATTTGCACCCGCGAACTGCTTCAAGGTCACGAAGCTCTTTAATACGCTTCTCGCCAGAAAGCTCGGCGGCATCACCTTCCATAACATTACCTATACCAAAATCGCCAAGTGCACCCAGCACATGAGCTCCGCCAGTATCTGCTCTTTGCATTCTCACGTCACTCAAGAACTCCTGAGTTGACGCTTTTTGTAGTTCTATTTCTTTACAAGAAAGGCTTGCTTTCTCAGCAGAAGACAATGGTTTCTCTCTACCATATCTCTGGGTTGCACAACCCGATAGAGCCGACAACAAAGCAATCGCTAAAATAAATTTATTCATGTAACCAACCCCTGATTGCTGTTGTGACTAAAACTATGACAATGATTTGTACACAATAAGCCGCAAGATTAAATTTCAGTCAAGCTTTCCATACGCAGAGTCTGTCGCGGCGTCCAAATTTTCTGCTGAAAATTTGTCGAACTGACGGGTGACCTCCCACGAGATTTTCTCGGGCAAGTGCCCTCGTGTTATTTCCTAAGCTCGTTACACTCGCTAATGAAATAAGCGAACTGACGTTTCACCCCTACGAGATTGACAAAGGTCTCCTGACCTTTGCCCTTCGGGCTGCTCGTTTCACTCGCAGTCCAAAACGCCTGCTGGCGTTTTGTCGAACTCATGAGTTCGAACCCAGTTATGCGCACCAACTAAAAAGCCACCCGCAAGGGGTGGCTTTTTAGTTGGTGACCCCTACGAGATTCGAACTCGTGCTACCTCCGTGAAAGGGAGGCGTCCTAACCACTAGACGAAGGGGCCGTGCTTATAGGGGTGTTTGCCCTAAAACAGGCGGCGACATACACCACGAGCGTTGGCCCAAGTCAAGCGCTTTGTGGCGCGCGGGTGCGAAGCACAAAGAAGTGTGAGGCCAGTAGGCCGAGCCAGCCATGAGCCCGCAAAGCGGCGCGCCATAGAATTTTCAGGAGAAAATTCTGGGCGCAATCAAAAAGGCTTCGCCACATCATCGATCATGAATTGGGCAGTATCACGCCCCTGCCAGCGGTTACGCTTGAGTTCGCCTAAGAGATGCAGGCGTTTTTCGCCCATCAGCCACTCACCCAGCACCGTGCCCACTGCGCCAAAGGCCACCGCGTTCAGGCGGCCATCGCCCGATTCATCGGTGAGGGTGATGCGCAAATGTTTTTCTTTCATCACCGCCACATGGGCAATGCGGGCATTGGGGATGACAAAGCGCGGGCCGGGGTTGCCCATGCCGAATGGCCCCGCGCGGGCAATATCCTCGAGTGTTTCAAGGCTGGCACCGCTGACGGATAGCGTGCCATCGAACTTCACCACGCGCGATTCAGTGTAGGCGTTCACGTCCGCCTCCATGCGCGCGATGAGAAAGGCGTGCAGGTCAGAGAGTTTCGACTCATCGGTGGTGAAGCCTGCGGCCATCGCATGCCCGCCGCCGGTAGTGATGAGGCCTTGCGCGATGGCGGCGTGCACCGCTGCCCCCATATCCACCCCCGCAACGCTTCGGGCGGAGGCTTTGGCAATGCCTGCATCAAGGGCGAGCACAATCGCCGGGCGGCTATATTTTTCCTTCAAACGGCCTGCCACAATACCAATCACGCCTTGGTGCCAGCCCGCGCCCGCTACCAGAATGACCGGCAAATTGGCCTGGTTTTCGGCAAGCAGCATGGCCTGCTCGATGACCCCGGCCTCGATGGCCTGACGCTCAAGGTTGTGGGTGTCGAGGATGGCGGCGATGCGCGCCGCCTCGTGGGCGTCATGGGTGGTCAGCAACTCGACCCCAAGGCCGGATTTGCCAACCCGCCCACCGGCGTTGATGCGGGGCCCAAGCAGAAAGCCAAGGTGATACACATTGGGTGTTTCATCCATCCGTGCTACATCCGCCAATATCGACAGGCCAAGGTTGCGCCGCTGCGCCATGACCTTCAAGCCCTGTGCAACAAACGCGCGGTTGAGTCCCGTCAGCGTCATCACATCGCACACAGTGCCGAGCGCGACGAGGTCGAGCATGGTGAGGAGGTTGGGCAGTACTCTGCCCTCCCCCTGCAAGGGGGAGGGTTGGGTGGGGGTCAATTCCTTGTTCGTTGTTGCAGCGACCCCCTCCTTACCTCCCCCTGGCAGGGGGAGGGATAGATTGGCGCGGGTCTTCAACTTCGCATTGAGCGCAACGAGCGTGAGGAAGGT
>CAZOFC010000006.1:0-24854 GCA_964578965.1 uncultured Azospirillum sp. | reverse complement strand
GGTGACGCCGACCGCCGCAAGGTTGGTGAGCGGGGAATTCTCATCGACCCGGTTGGGGTTCACGATGGCATGGGCGTTCGGCAAATCACCGCTGCTGAGGTGATGATCGAGCACGATCACATCCACCCCCTGGCTTTGCGCGAAGGCAATGGGGGCGTGTGCCAGCGTGCCGCAATCCACGGTGATGATGAGCTCGGCGCCGTGATCGATCAGGGTGTTGAAGGCGGCAACACTCGGGCCGTAACCTTCCGTCATGCGGTCGGGGATGTACGGGGTGATGGCAATGCCCAGTTGCGCAAAGTAATTGACGAGCAGGGTGGTGCTGGTGGCACCATCGACATCATAATCGCCAAATACAGCAATAGGTTCCTTCCCCTCGATGGCGCGTATCAGGCGTGCCACGGTTTTATCCATGTCACGTAAGCAGAAGGGGTCGGGCAGGTAATCCCGCAAGGTCGGGTTTAAAAAATGCGGCACCTCATCGAGCCCAACGCCGCGCCCAGCGATGATGCCTGCGAGCAACTCGCTCACCTCATGCTGCTGGGCCATGGCCAGCGGCAGGCGCGTATCCGCATGGCGCAATTGCCACGGCAAGCCCGAGGCGGTGTGGGTGGAGGCGATGTTCATGGGGTGGTTATGATGGAAAACGCACGCGCGTGCAACCGTTGGGCTAGTCCCTTTAACTACTGTCGGCCGCTGCGCCCGTTGGTAGGCTCGGCGCGGTTCACAGCCGCAAGCAATTCTTGTGCGTTGGGTGGCGCGCCGATATCACTTTGTTTGTAGCCTGAAAGCTGGGTACGCAAATCACTAATGACCCCTTCAAGCCTGCGATTCTCTGCAACATCTTGCGGTGTTTCCGTGCTTAAGCCGAACATGCCGCGAATCGCTTTTTCGCTTTCAGGTGTTAAGTTGCCATCTCTACGTGCATTTTCTATGGCTGCGCTTGCTGCGGCTTCTTTTGCTTTCGTAAGGGACTCTGGCTCAGGTTTAGTGCGCTGTGGTTTAGTAGCGCTCGGCGTGCCAGCAATCTCACGTACCTTGCCCAGTTCAGCGCGAAGTGCATCGGGCGTCACTAGGGCGCTGGCGCGAAGCTCTTGAGTGACATTGAAACGACCGATATCGCGCTCTTCCTCGGTTTTACCTTGCGTTGCCAGCAATAAATCCTCGCGAAGCTGGCTGAGCGGGTCGGGATCGTCGGGGTTATTTTGTCTGCGAAGTGCAGCATACTGTTTGATGAAAGCATCGGCAAACTCAGCGCCGGTTAGTTTTTTGTCACCATCTGTATCTACTGCAGTGATGGCATCACGCAGTGCTTGTAAGCGCGCTGCGCGTGCCTCTAACTCTTGTGGTGATGGGGTATCTGTCATAGACAAACTATACTCATCAAAGCTTAAGAAAGCCTTAAATCTCCGTCTTCACCCCAAAGTTATGGGTCGCCTCGATGAGGCGCACGGTGCCGGTGGCCGAGCGCATGACGATGGAGTGGGTGCTTGCCCCGCCCGGCCAGCGCTTGACGCCTTTAAGCATCGAGCCATCCGTAACGCCCGTCGCGGCGAACATCACATCGCCACGCGCCATATCGGTTAGGGCGTATTTGCGGTTAAAATCCGTGATGCCCATGCGCCGCGCGCGCTCCTTTTGTTCATCCTCGCCATCGAACAGCAGGCGGCCTTGCATTTGCCCGCCAATGCAGCGTAGGGCGGCGGCAGCAAGCACGCCTTCGGGCGCGCCACCAATGCCCAGATACATATCGATCCCGGTCATAGCAGTGGCGGTCGCGATTACACCGGCCACATCCCCATCGGGAATCAGTTGCACGCGGCACCCGGCTTCACGCAGTTTGGCGATTTTTTCGGCGTGGCGGTCACGTTTTAAAATCACCACCGTGAGCTCGGCGATGTCTTTGCCTTTGGCTTTCGCAAGGTTCTTCAAATTCTCGGCAATCGTCGCATCGATATCGACCACGCCTTCAGGCAACCCGCCACCGACGGCGATTTTATCCATATACACATCCGGTGCGTGGAGGAAGCTGCCATGCTCACCCATCGCCACCACGGCGAGGGAGTTGGGGCCGCTTGTGGCGCACAGCGTGGTGCCTTCAAGCGGGTCGAGCGCAATGTCGATGCGTGGGCCTTCACCGGTGCCGACTTTCTCGCCGATATAGAGCATGGGCGCTTTATCGCGCTCGCCTTCGCCAATTACCACCGTACCGTCGATGGTGAGGCCATTCAGCGCTTCGCGCATGGCGTTGACGGCTGCTTGGTCGGCGTCTTTCTCCTGGCCACGGCCAGTCCAATGGCTGCTCGCAAGTGCGGCGGCTTCCGTCACGCGCACCGCTTCAAGCGCGAAGTTGCGATCCATGATCCAGCTCTTGCTAGGGGCGTCGGTGTTATAAGCGGGTGCGGTCATAGTACTCTCCTAATTCTCGATACGCAGCACCACGGGCGCTGCAACGCTGATGGGTAGTTTGGCAATCGCGGCTGCGGCGCGGGCAACGGCGGCTTCGTTGGTGGTATGGGTGATGACGATGATCTGTGCCGAGCTATCGGCCGCAATCGCGCGTTGGGTGATGGAATGCACCGAGATATGCTCGGCAGCAAAGGCGCGCGTGAATTCGGCAAGCACGCCCGGCTCATCCTTGAGCGAGAGGCGTAAGTAGTAGCAGCCTTCATGCGCATCGAGCGAGGCGGTGGTGGCGGGCGTGAGTTTGACGCTTGCGACCGTGAAGGCCGGGAAGGTATCGCCGCGCGCAATGGCAATGATATCCGCCACCACGGCGGAACCCGTTGGCCCACCGCCGGCACCGCGCCCTTCGAACACCACACGGCCCACGGCATCGCCCTCGACCTGCACGGCGTTGAATGGCCCATCAATCACACCGAGCGGCGAGGTAATGGGCACGAGGCACGGGTTCACCCGTTGCAGCAATTTGCCATGCTCCATGGTTGCGATGCCAAGCAGCTTGATGCGGTAGCCAAAGCTAGCGGCATACTCAATATCGGCAAGGCTGACGCGGCGAATGCCCTCGATATGAATCGCAGAAAAATTCGGCTGCGTGCCAAAGGCGAGGCTCGCGAGAATGGCCACTTTGTGTGCGGTATCGATGCCATCGACATCAAAACTTGGGTCGGCCTCGGCATAGCCAAGGCTTTGCGCATCGGCCAACACTGCCGCAAAGTCCCGCTTCTCGCGCTCCATCGTGGTGAGGATGTAGTTGCAGGTGCCGTTCAAGATGCCGGCGATGCGTAGAATGTTGTTCGCCGCCAACCCCGAGCGCAACGCGCCGATGATGGGAATGCCACCCGCCACCGCCGCCTCGAACGCGAGCACGACATTGTTTTTTTCGGCAAGCGCTGCGAGCGCCAAGCCATGATGCGCAAGGAGCGCCTTGTTGGCGGTGATGACGTGTTTTTTGTTGGCCAGCGCCGTTTCAACCACCTCACGGGCGATGCCCTCATGGCCGCCAATCATCTCGAGCACCACATCCACATCCGCCGCGTTGGCAAGCGCGCGTGCATCCGCCTCGATACGAATTCCGTCAAGCTTCGCATCGCGTTTTTTGCTGGCGTCGCGCATGCTCACGGCGGTGACAACCACAGGGCGCCCAGCGCGCGCAGCAATCAGTGCAGCATTTTCTTGTAAAATTTTTAACGTGCCCGCACCGACAGTGCCAAGGCCAGCGATGGCGATGCGAAGAGGGGTGCTCATGCGGCGGCTTTCATCTCGCGTTTGATTTTCTCGGCGTCCTTCGCGAGGAAGGCTTTGATGTTGCGCACAGCCTGGCGCAAACGCTGTTTATTTTCGACGAGTGCAATACGCACATGGCCATCGCCATATTCACCGAAACCGATGCCCGGGGCCACGGCCACCTCGGCCTGATCGAGCAAGAGGCGTGCGAACTCGAACGAGCCTAGCTCTTTGTATTGTTCTGGGAGCGGCGCCCAAATAAACATGCTGGCGGCGGGGTTTGGCACCATCCACCCCGCTTCGTGCAGGCCTTTGACCAGCACATCGCGGCGTTCGTGGTAGCGTTTGCGCATCTCAACGACGCAATCCTGCGGGCCGTTCAAGGCGGCGGTGGCTGCGACTTGAATGGGGGTGAAGGTGCCGTAATCGAGATACGATTTAATGCGGGTGAGGGCATGAATGAGGCGCGGGCACCCTGCAGCAAAACCCACGCGCCAACCGGCCATGGAATAGGTTTTCGACAAGGTGGTGAATTCGATTGCGATGTCTTTCGCACCCTCGACCTGCAAGATGGAGGGTGGTGGATTGCCATCAAAATAGATTTCGCAATAGGCAAGGTCTGAGATGGCAAAGACGCCGTAATGTTTGCAAATGGCCACCAGCCGCTCGTAGAAAGCAAGGTCGACGGTCTCGGCGGTGGGGTTGCCCGGATAGTTGACGATGACGGCAATGGGTTTTGGCGTCATGTTCTTGATCGCGCGCTCGAGCAGTTCAAGGAAGTCACCGCCGCCACTGACATCCACATGGCGGATGGAGGCACCGGAAATCACCGGGCCATAGGCATGGATGGGGTAACACGGGTTGGGGGTGACGATGACATCACCCGGTGCGGTAATCGCTTGGATGAGATTGGCCAGCCCTTCTTTAGAGCCAATAGTTGAAATCACTTCCGTTTCAGGGTCAAGATCGACGTTGAAGCGGCGCTTGTAATAGGCCGCTTGCGCCTTGCGCAGGCCTTGAATGCCGCGGCTGACAGAGTAGCCATGCGCGGTTTCATCGAGTGCCACTTCGCGTAGTTTATCGACGATATGTTTGGGCGTTGGCGCATCCGGGTTGCCCATACCAAGGTCGATGATGTCGCGGCCCGAGGCGCGGTGCGCGGCCTTGATTTTATTGACCTGCGCAAACACATAGGGTGGCAAGCGGTTGATGCGGTAAAATTCTTCCATGGAACTATTCTAAAAAAACGTGGTGAGGCAAAGCGTCGATGCTGCACGGCACTCTATGGGTGCAGGGGCTTGGCTGTCAACCGGCGGCTGCTAAATAATTAGCGACGATTCACCCCATAGCGCGAGGGGGCAATTGCCTCGCTGCTCGCATATTCCGCAAGCGTGCCACTGCTGGTCACGCTGCGCTGAATCGGGCTGCCCTGAGTAGGCACTGCCAGCGAGGAATGCTGCCCGCCCGTGAGGGGGTTGAAATCACCCGGCTGCACGGTGATACCGCTAAACGGTACAGGCGAGGGCGCAGGGCTTAGTTGCGAGTTGACGGGAGTCGCCTCGTAATCGACCGGGGGGCGTAAGGTAATGCGTGGCGCTTGCGTGCTTGTACTTGTAACAGGAGCAGCCACAGGCACTGGAACAGGCATTGGCACCGCCGCAGGGGCAGGTTGCTGTGCGGGCGTTGCGCGCGCGGGCTGGCGTGCAGGGGCGTCAAGGCTCGCTACCGTCAAGGGTGCTGGTGGAGCAAACACAGGGGTTGCAGGCAACGCAGCGCTTGCTTGTGGCTGTGGCTCAGGAAACGTGATGCGCGGTGTTGGCGTTGCCGCTGCCGTGCGTGGTTCTGGTGCGATGGGTGCAAGGCTGGCACCGCCGGGTGTCGGCGCACGGCGTGGGTCAGCTGGTATGGTGGCTGGAGGCAAGGTTGTGGGAGCACCGCTTGGCGCAGCCACTGGTGCAGTCGGCTGCGCTTGTGGGGTCGGTAGCGCAACAGGCACAGGCAGCGCAACGGGGGATGCTGGCGAAAGCAGCGAAGGTTCAGCAGCCGCATCGCGGGCGAGGGCATCTTTGCGTTGTTGCGCCTCGGCGCGTTCGCGCTCAAGGTCGGACTGGGTGGTGCTCAGGCGCGATTGCGCACTGTCCGCACCCGTGAGGGCGGGGCGAGGGGGTACGGAATCAAGCGGAGGGTAATTGCCCGCGACTTGGAATTGCTGATTTTCTGGGGGAAGCGCACGGACGCTGCTTGCTTGCAGTTCACGCTCGGCTTGGGCTCTCACCGCTGGGTCAACCGGTGGAAGGGCTGGGGCGGCTGCAGGCGCATAATTCTGAGCGGTGACAGCGACGGGCTCCACCGGTGCGGCGGCAACGGTGGGCGCACTTGGTTGCGTAGGCAACGCCGAGAGTGGGCCGCTGATGAGATTCAACTGTGGGCGGCGTGGGCCGCCAAGCACGGTGTTGTGGCGCGGTGCGTTCGGGTCTGGCGGGATGAAATACGCGCAGCCACTCAGGGTGATAATGGCGCACAGCGAAACGAACAGTGAGGAAGAGCGCATAACTTGCCTACGATAAGAGATTATTTTTGTTTTTGATTTTGAAGCACGCTACTGCGCCAAGTGGGTTTTGTCTAGATTTGGCAAAAACAATCCACAGTTTGCAATGCGTTGTTAAATCCGTTAAGGACGGCCCCATGAAAAAAACATCGAAGCCCTCGCCCAAACAGACCCCAGACAGTACAGAAAAACCCGTCGATGCCCAAGCCTTTGCCGAGAACATGGCGCGCGCAGGCGATGTGTGGCAGCGCATTGTGCAAGCCGCATTAGCGCAAGGCCTTGCTAAACCCATGAACCTTGGCCATTCCGACCCCTTGAGCATGGCGGAATCGGCGATGCATCTCGCGCGCAATATCTCGATTGACCCTGAGCGCATGGTGCAGGCCCAGCTTGGCTGGGTGAACGACCATTTGAAGCTGTGGCAATGGTGGACAGGGAACTTGCTGGGCAAAGAACAATCACCGCATATCGAGGCGAGCCCCAAGGACCGTCGCTTTGCCGACCCAACCTGGACCAACAGCGCCTATTTTGATTTCATCAAGCAGCATTACTTGGTGAACGCCCGCTGGCTCGAGGACGTGGTGAACAAGGTGGATGGCCTGAGCGACCATGAGCGCCAGAAACTCAATTTCTTCACTCGCCAGTTCATCGATGCGACGGCGCCGACCAACTTTGCGCTGACGAACCCCGAGGCGATGCGCACCATGATTGAATCAAACGGCGAAAGCGTGGTGGCGGGCCTATCGAACCTACTGGCGGATATTGAAAAAAGCGGCGGTGATTTTCGGATCTCGATGACGGATGAAACGGCCTTTTCACTGGGTGAAAATATTGCCACCACACCCGGCAGCGTGGTCTATGAAAACGAGTTGATGCAGTTGATTCAATACGCGGCCACGACCGAGAAAACCTATGCCACGCCGCTGCTGCTGGTGCCTGCATGGATCAACAAATACTACATTTTTGACCTCACCGCCGAGCGCTCCTTCATTCATTGGCTGACGCAAAAGGGCTACACGGTGTTTGTGGTTTCCTGGGTGAACCCGGATGAAAAACTTGGCCGCAAGGGGTTTGACGATTACCTGCAATCGGGCCCGCTGACCGCGCTCGATGTGATTGAGCACATTACGGGCAGCAAAAAGACCGCGATGATTGGCTATTGCCTGGGCGGCACGCTGAGCGCGATTGCCCTGTCCTATCTCAAGGCGATTGGTGAGGATAAACGCGTGGCCTCCATCACCTACCTCACCACGCTAATCGACTTTGCCGACGCCGGTGAAATCTCGGTGTTCATTGATGACACACAGCTTGAGGCGCTGGAAAGCCGCATGAGCGAGCGTGGGTATCTTGACGCTAACGAGATGGCGACGACGTTTAATATGCTGCGCGCGAACGACCTCATCTGGTCGTTCATGGTGAATAATTACCTGCTCGGCAAACAGCCATTCCCCTTTGACCTGCTGTACTGGAATGCCGATTCGACGCGCATGCCTGCGACCATGCATGCCTATTATTTGCGCAACATGTATCAGCGTAACCTGCTCATCAAACCCGGTGGGCTGACGCTGCTGGATACCCCCATCAACCTCACCAAAATCACGACACCAAGCTATATCCTCGCCACCAAGGAAGACCATATCGCGCCATGGATGTCGACCTACCTTGCGACCCAGACCTATGACGGGGACATGGTGTTCACCTTGGCGGATTCGGGCCATATTGCGGGCGTGATCAACCCGCCCGCCAAAAAGAAATATTGCTACTGGGTGAATGATGAATTGCCCCCCAAAGCGACCGACTGGTTCAAGGGTGCCACGCAGCACCCCGGCAGCTGGTGGGAGCATTGGCACGCATGGCAAGCGCCACGCGCGGGCGCCAAGGTGACAGCGCCTAAGCGCCTAGGCAATGCGCGCTATAAGCCGATTGAAAAAGCGCCCGGGCGTTTTGCGAAAGTCAAAGCGTAAGCGTACGCAGGGAGGAGTAGGGATGGACATTCTTCGTAATACATTAAAACAGCTAGCTGCATGGCTGATGCGTGATGAAACGCGGGCAAAAGCACGCGCGCTACGTGAGTCGATGGTGGTGGCCTTCACCGACCACCCGCGGATAACGGGCGAGACCTACCTGCAGCATTTGTGGTTCACCATCGGGATGGGTGCGCGCCTGTGCTATGCGATGCTGGTATTGATTATTCACGGCGTGTTTCCGTTTTTGCTCACGCGTGCGGCGAGCAGCCAGATCGAGGCCATCTACCGCATCATTACAGCGCGCATTCCCAAAGCACGACGGGATGAAATCGATCTCGATTATAGTGTGTGAGCATGCGCGTTGCGGTAATAGGGTTCGGCTTTTCAGGCCTCATGGTGGTGGCCAATCTGGTGCGCGCGGCACAGTCTGCGCTTACGGTTTACGTGATTGACGATAATCCGCACGGATTTGGAACGGCCTACAGCACCCAAAACCCGGAGCATTTACTCAATGTGCCCGCTGGCAAAATGGGCGCCTTTGCGGATGGTATTGCCGGATTCCATGACTGGCTAGCAACGCATGCGGGGCAGCATGCTGCGGCACGCCTTGGGGTGAAAACGCAATATACGCCTGAGGATTTTGCGCCGCGCATGCTGTATGCGGCCTACCTCGAATCCATCTGGCACGATTGCCAAGAAATGGCGGCGCAAAAAAAACTCGAGATCAAATTGGTGCCAAGCCGCGCGGTGGCACTGCGCAACGAAACGCTTGCCGTGCTGACTGCGCGCGGGGATGCGATTGCCGTGGACGCGGTGGTGCTGGCCGTTGGCCATGAGGTGAAGCCCTTGCTGCCGCAGTTAAGCGCCGCCAGCATGATTCAAACCCCGTGGGCCGAACATGCACTGGATGGGGCCGCTGAGTGGCCTTCGCCTGTGATGTTGGTGGGGACGGGCCTGACCGCAGTGGACATTCTCCTCTCGCTGCGCTGCGCGGGGTATCAAGGCGAGGTGGTCGCTGCCTCGTTCAGTGGGGCGCTGCCGATGCCGCATGCAGCACCCTCGGCCGTGTTCAAATTCAACGCACACGACATTGCTGCAGCAAAAACCCTCCCCCAGATGCTGCGGTTGGTACGCAGCAGCATCCGCAATGTTGGGCAGTGGCGCGTGGTGGTTGATGCGCTTCGCCCGCATACGCAAGGCTTGTGGCAACGCCTTTCAACGCCTGCACAACTGAGCGCCCTTCGACGTTTGGGCTCGGTATGGAGCACGCACCGCCACCGCATGGCGCCCGAAATTGCTGCACAGGTTGAAGCTGAAATGGCAGCAAAAAAACTGCGTATGATGGGCTGCAAAAAAATCGATGCGCGCGAGGAGAATGGAGCGCCACATATCACGATCCATACGGCGCGTGGGGCTCACGAACTACAGCCATCCCGCGTCATCAATTGTGCGGGGTTGGAATTGAACCTCGCAAAAAGTGCGAACCCATTGCTGCGCCAACTGCTGGCCGAAGGCATGGTGGAAGCACACGCCACCGGCCTTGGCCTGACGGCCGATAAACATTACCGTGCGTGGGGTGAACTACACCCCAATCTTTATGTGGTTGGCTCGCTACTCACGGGCCAATTGCTTGAATCCACCGCTGTGCCGGAACTGCGTGCGCAAGCGGCACGCGTTGCAAAGGAACTGATCAATAACGCTGTGTAGCGAAGACAAGAATAGCCAAAAGAGAGGCTATGCTGTACTACTAGTTGAACTTGTTGCCGGTATTGCCCACAACCTGGTTCACGCGATTCGCAGCATTGTTGATCGCCGTGCCCACATAGGTCGCGGCGGTTTTAACAATGTTCTCAGGGTCACCGGTGCGGTCACGCTTCTTGAGGGTGGTGGCAGGCGCACCAAAGGTGTAGCTTGCACCCGCAAGCAAGAAGGCGTTGCCATGGTTGCCACCGCCGCCGAAGGCAAACAGGGTATAGGGTTCGTCGGTGGGTTGCCACTCGGCGCGACCATAGCCAGTGGTGGTGTCGCTAAAGCCAGTGATACCGGCAGAGTATTTGAGGTTATCGATCGGGTAGTAGGCGCCTTCCGCGGTGTAAAAGCCGGTGTTGCCCAGGCGGCTGTCACCATCCTGATAGCCACCCGCTGCGGAGAGCGTGAATTGACCGAGGTAAACTTCTGATTCAACGCCGTAGCGGCTGAAATCGGTGCCGTCCTGTGTCGCGGTCATCGCGGTCACGCCCGCGAGAAATTGCTTCGGATCGCGGTAGAAGAAGTGGCCGCCCACCCCGCCGTTTTGATTGTCATCGCCATAGCCATAGAGACCATCGATCTGCAGGCCGAAATTATCGCCCACCGGAATGCTGCCTTGTGCAGCGACGTTCGCACGTACCTGGCCATCCTCGGCCCCACCATAGCCGCTTACCTTGAGGTTCGGGCCCGAGACTGCACGGTCCCAGCCGCTTTCGCTGGTTTTGGCGGTGGTGCTTTTGGCGGTGGCGTTTGCGGCGATACCCGCAGCAATGACAACCGATGCTGAGATGGCGAGGGTACGAATGGGGGTGTGACGCATGACAAATCCTTCAATGTTAAAATTTCGACATTTCTTAAAATGCATATGCAAAACAAACACAAGCAAAAAAGCGTGGCAAGCCCGAATGGATAGCACGAATCCGCCAAGCATGCTGCCTATCAGCCTTGATAGGCAAAGCGTGGGCGGGAGATGCCGTCGATAACAACATGCTCCTCGAACATCGCGCGCGGGCGCACCCAAAACGTGCCATCGGGGTTGTCATAGAGGCATTCGTAATGCACGAGTTCCTCTAGCGTTTCGCTGTGGCGCACGATACCAAGCACGCGGTAGGGCTTGCCTTTGTAATGCTCGTAGAGGCCACCGATGATGAGGGGTGTTTTTTGCATGATTTACTCCAATCGAGCGCAGCAGGCGCGAGCCAGCCATGAGCCAGCGAAGCTGCGTGAAGTAATCGCACAGCATGTGCGATCTTACGAAGCAACCAAATACTACGCGCTCTTTGCCTTTTCCATGCGCTTGCGCAGGTTCGGGTCAAGGTAGCGCTTACGCAGACGAATGTTTTTTGGCGTCACTTCCATCAACTCATCTTCTTCGATGTAAGCAATCGCTTGCTCGAGCGTTGGGATACGTGGTGGGGTGAGCTTCACCGCTTCATCTTTCGAGGTGGTGCGGATGTTGGTCAGCTGCTTGGCTTTGAGCGCATTCACCTCAAGGTCATTGTCGCGGCTGTGTTGGCCGATGATCATACCCTGATAGACCTTCACCCCGCCGGGGATAATGAGGAAGCCACGCTCCTCAAGGCCCCACAGGGCGTAGTCGGTAGCAACGCCGGTATCGTTAGAAATCAGTACACCGTTGCGACGCCCGGGAATGTCGCCTTTGTATGGCGCGTAGCCATGAAACAAGCGGCTGAGTACCCCCGAACCGCGTGTATCGGTCAGGAATTCACCTTGATAACCGATCATGCCACGTGCGGGGATTAGGAATTTAAGGCGCACCTTGCCACCCGAAGATGGACGCATATCAGTCATGGTGCCTTTGCGCAGCGACAGCTTCTCGACTACCACACCCGAGAATTCCTCATCGACATCGGCTTGCACTTCCTCAATAGGCTCGAGCGTGTTGCCATCATCGTCTTTTTTGTACAGCACGCGCGGGCGGCTGACCGAGAGCTCAAAGCCTTCGCGGCGCATGGTCTCAATGAGAACGCCCAGTTGCAACTCTCCGCGGCCACCGACTTCAAATGCATCGGCGGTTTCGGTTTCCTTCACACGGATGGCCACGTTCGATTCTGCTTCCTTGAACAAGCGATCGCGAATCATACGGCTCGTGACTTTGGTGCCCTCGGTGCCAGCAAGCGGCGAGTCATTCACGCCGATGGTGATGGCCATCGTTGGTGGGTCAATCGGCACCGCGCGCAGCGGTGATTGCAGTTCAATGGCACCCACGGTGTCGGCAACCGTTGTCTCGCTCAGGCCTGCGATGGAAACGATGGAGCCTGCGCTTGCTTCATTCACCGGGTTGCGCTCAATCCCATCGAAGCTTAGCAATTTAGTGATGCGGCCTTGCTCGACCACGGTGCCATCCAAGCGTATGCCCTTCACGGGCATGCCCACTTTGGCGATGCCCGATTCAATTTTACCGGTGAGGATGCGGCCGAGGAAGTTATCGGATTCAATCAGCGTGACAAGGAAGGCAAAGGTGGCGTTCTCATCGACATCCGGCGCTTCGACATAGCTCACCACTTCATCCATGATGCAGTGGAGGTTCTCACGCGGCGCATCGAGCGATTTGGCGGCCCACCCATTGCGGCCTGAGGCATAAATCACCGGGAAATCAAGCTGTGCGTCGTTCGCATCGAGGGCGACGAACAAATCGAACACTTCATTGAGCACTTCATCGACGCGGGCATCCGGGCGATCCACCTTGTTGATGATCACGATGGGGCGCAGGCCTTGGGCGAGGGCTTTCATCAGTACGAATTTGGTCTGTGGCATCGGGCCTTCGGCGGCATCGACCAGCAGCAGCACGCCATCCACCATGCCCAGAATACGTTCCACCTCACCGCCGAAATCGGCGTGGCCGGGGGTATCGATGATGTTGATGCGCGTATCTTTCCATTGAATGCTGGTGCATTTGGCAAGAATCGTAATGCCGCGCTCTTTCTCGAGGTCGTTGCTATCCATGACCCGCTCGGCGACTTTCTGGTTGTCGCGGAAGGTGCCCGCCTGACGCAGCATCACGTCGATAAGGGTGGTTTTGCCGTGGTCAACGTGGGCAATGATGGCGACGTTACGAAGTGTGGTCATAGTTCTCTTCGGTTTGCGTGATCGCGGCGGTCTAGTGCGTCGTGCCTGTAACCGAAATCCTCACGTAGCGCTGCTACGCTGCGGTTTAACTTCCAGACACTCCTACTATACCATCCACGCTGACGCAAACCCCTCTCATTCAAATGGTTGCGTGGTTTTTGGCATGACGGTTAGGCAGTTTGTGCGCCGCAATAGAGGATTTGGCGGGGTTTGGCTAGCATTTTGTCGCATGCGTGGTCGATTCGCATCAATCAGCGCTTGCGACGTCTGCGTGGGCGCATGAATTCTAGTTCATGTTGTGCGCAAGACGCCTTCAGCGCTTGACCTTGGCGGCGCGGTCGGGCTTTGATGCGCTGCAATAATAAAAAATACTGCAGGTGATCGATGGTGATAGAACATAAAAAACGCGGGTTTCCGCTCAAGTGGTTGCTGATTGCTGCCGCCGTTGCCGCCGGAGTGTATTATGGCCCGGGCTTATTTGGTGGCGGCAACAACCAGCCACAACAACCGCCAGCGGCACCCGTCAGTGTTGCCACCGTTGTCGTCAAGCCCATCACGCAGTGGACGGAATTCTCGGGTATTTTTCAGGCCGTGAATGCTGCCGAAATTCGCCCGCAGGTGAGTGGGCAAATCACCGCCATTCACTTCGCAGACGGTGCGCAGGTGAAAAAAGGCGAGGCGCTGTTTACTATCGACCCGCGCCCGTATGAGGCGGCGCTCACGACCGCCAAGGCGGCGCTGAATCAGTCCAAAGCCGCATACGAACGCGCGCAAAAGTTAATCAAAAGCAGAGCCATTTCACCTGCGGAGCTTGAGCAAGCACAGAGTGCTTACGAGCAGGCGCTTGGCGTGCTTCAAAACGCGCAGGTGAACCTTGGCTACACGGCTGTTACCGCGCCGATTTCGGGCAAAATTAGCCGTGCAGAAATCACCGTTGGCAACGTGGTTGAAAAAGGGGCGAACGCACCGCTCATGGCAAGCATCGTTAGCCTGTCGCCAATCTATGCGAGCTTTGAAATCGATGAGCAGACCTACCTCAAAGCGATTCAAGGGGTGCCTGCGAGCAAGCTAAAATCGATACCGATCGAGGTGGGCTTGAGCAATGCGCCAGGCACGCCACTTGCGGCAAGGGTGCACTCGTTTGATAACCAGATTACTGCTGGTAGCGGCACCATCCGCGTGCGCGCGATTTTGGAGAATGCTGATAATACCTTGCTGCCGGGACTTTATGCGCGTGTGCGCATTGGCAGCCCCGACCCCCTTGAAGTGGCGCTGGTTCACCCATCCGCGATTGGAACGGACCAGAGCAAAAAATTTGTGATGGTGGTAAATGCCGAGGGCAAAGCCGAGTATCGTGAAGTGACGCTTGGCGATGTGGCGGATGGCCTGCAAATCGTGACAAATGGGCTCGCGGCTGGCGAACAGATGATCGTGAATGGCCTGCAGCGTGTGCGCCCGGGCGATGCGGTGAAGGGCGAACCAGTGGATATGACGACGCTCAAACCGCTGGATGTGCCAGCTGTTGCCGCAACCCCGGCGGATGCGACGCCAGCGACGACCGAGACGCCGTAAGTATGGCAGGGCTCGACATTTCACACCGCTTTGTTGATCGGCCAATTCTTGCCGGGGTGTTATCGTTCTTCATTTTCATTGCGGGCAGCATTTCCATGTTCGCGCTGCCGATTTCGGAATATCCCGAAGTGGCGCCGCCGCAAGTTGTCGTCTCGGCGGTCTATCCCGGCGCTAACCCGAAAGTGATTTCCGACACGGTGGCCGCACCCCTTGAAGAGCAGATCAACGGTGTTGAGAACATGCTCTACATGAATAGCCAAGCCACGACCGATGGCCAGATGCGCATCACGGTCACGTTCGCCTTGGGCACGGACCCCGACCTTGCGCAGCAGCTTGTGCAAAACCGCGTGGCACAGGCCACCCAGCGCTTGCCCGATGTGGTGCGCGCCCTCGGGGTGACGACCGTGAAAAGCTCGCCGGATCTCACCATGGTGGTGCATCTGGTTTCGACTAGCGATCGTTACGACAATAACTATCTGCGCAATTACGGCGTGCTAAATATCAAAGACCGACTGGCGCGGCTTCCCGGTGTCGGCAATGTGAGTGTGTTCGGTGGTGGTGATTATGCCATGCGCGTCTGGCTTGACCCAAGCAAAATGGCCTCGCGCAATCTAAGTGCAAGTGATGTCACCTTCGCCATTCGCGAGCAAAATATTCAGGTGGCGGCCGGGGTCATCGGTGCGCAGCCGACGACGGATGCCGCCGCCTTCGAGCTGCCGGTGAATGTGCAGGGGCGCCTAAAATCGGTTGAGGAATTTGAAGACATCATCATCAAGGCGGATAGCAAAGGTGCTGTGACGCGCCTGAAGGATGTAGCAAGGGTGGAGCTTGGTGCCGCGAGCTATGCGCCGCGCTCGCTACTGAATAATAAGCCTGCGGTGGGCATGGGGGTATCGCAAACGCCGGGCAGTAATTCGCTCGAGCTTGCAGCCAATATTCGCAAAACCATGGCCGAGCTCAAGGACAGTTTCCCTGATGGTATGAAGTATGAAATCGTCTATGACCCGACCCGGTTTGTCGATGAATCGATCGATGCGGTGATTCACACGCTGATTGAAGCGCTTTTGCTCGTCGTGCTCGTTGTGATTGTGTTTTTGCAGACATGGCGCGCCTCGATCATTCCGCTGCTGGCGGTGCCGATTTCCATCGTAGGCACCTTTGCTGTGATGCATATGTTCGGCTTTTCCATCAATGCGCTGTCGCTGTTCGGTCTCGTCCTTGCCATCGGGATTGTGGTGGATGATGCGATTGTGGTGGTTGAGAATGTGGAGCGCAATATCGGTAATGGTTTGAGCCCGCGCGACGCCACCTTGCAGGCGATGCGCGAAGTCTCGGGCCCCATTATTGCGATTGCGCTGGTACTGTGCGCGGTGTTCGTGCCGATTGCGTTCATCAGCGGGTTGACGGGGCAATTTTACAAGCAATTCGCGCTGACGATTGCTATCTCGACCGTGATTTCGGCGTTCAACTCGCTAACGCTTTCGCCAGCGCTTGCCTCTATTTTGCTTAAGTCGCACCATGCGCCCAAGGACAGGCTGACGCGGGTGATGGAACGCGGGTTCGGCTTCCTGTTCGCCCATGCGCGCTTTGTGCTCATTGCACTTGCCATCTATATTGTTGGCAGTCTTTCGGGTCTTATCTTGCTCAAGATTTTCCCGCCTGCGCCCTTTGGCCCGCCACCGAAGGCAATCATTTTCTGGTTCATCGGAGCCACGATTCTTGCGGCACTAGCACTTGCGATTGCGGTGCTGCTTGCCCTGCGCACGCTGGTGCTGCGGCGTGGGCCAACCAACACAGGGTTTGACCGCTTCAACCATTTCTTTGCCGTGCTTTCTGATCGCTACCGCACCCTCGTGATGCGCACGTTCCATCGCAAGTCGTTGCTCGGTGTGATGTATGTGGTGCTTCTGATTCTCACCGTATTTGGGTTTAGCATCGTGCGCGGTGGCTATGTGCCCGGGCAGGATAAACAATACCTCGTTGGCTTTGCGCAGCTGCCAGAGGGCGCCTCGCTTGACCGGGCAGAGGCCGTGATTCGCCAGATGTCGGAAATTGCGCTGGCCGAGCCGGGTGTACAAAACGCCGTGGCATTCCCGGGTTTGTCGATTGCGGGCTTCAGTGTGAGCAGTAGTGCTGGCATTGTGTTTGTGACCCTAAAACCCTTCCATGAACGCCGCTCGCCGGCACTTTCGGCCGGGGCAATTACTGGCGCACTGAACCAGAAATTTGCTGCCATTAAAGGTGCGCGCATGGCCATCTTTCCGCCACCACCCGTGCGCGGGCTGGGCACGATTGGTGGCTTTAAACTCGAAATCCAGGACCGCGCAGATCTGGGCTATGATAAGCTCGCCCAAGTGGTCGGTGAAGTGATGGGCAAGGCAGCACAGAATAAAGTGCTCTCGCAGGTCTTCAGCTCGTTTCAAAATAATGTGCCGCAATTGCAGGTCGATGTGAATCGCGAACGCGCGAAGCAATCCGGTGTTGCGCTGCAGGATTTGTTCGAGACCTTGCAGGTGTATCTTGGTTCCTATTACGTGAATGATTTTAACCTGCTTGGGCGCACCTACCGCGTCTATACAAGTGCGGATGCGCCCTTCCGCGACACCGCGGCCGATATTTCGCAACTGAAGGTGCGCAACGCCAACGGCCAGATGGTGCCGCTGGGCTCACTCGTCACGGTGGGTAATGCTTATGGCCCCGACCGCACCACGCGCTATAATGCGTTCCGCTCGGCGGATATTAATGGCGATGCGGGGGTTGGTTTTTCCTCGGGCGATGCACAAATCGAAATCGTCAAAATCCTCAACGAAACTCTGCCCAAGGGCATGACCTTCGAATGGACAGACCTTACCTTCCAGCAAAAGCTGGCGGGCAACACTACGCTGCTGGTGTTCCCATTATGCGTGCTGTTCGTGTTCTTGGTGCTTGCTGCACAATATGAAAGTTTAAGCCTGCCGCTTGCCGTTATTCTCATCGTGCCGCTATGCTTGTTCGGCGCGATCTGGGGCGTATGGCTGAGTGGCCATGAGAATAATATCTTCACGCAGATTGGGTTCATCGTGCTGGTCGGGTTGGCCTGTAAGAATGCGATTCTGATTGTCGAGTTCGCCCGTGAGCTCGAGCATCAGGGGATGGGCATTGTCGATGCTGCCTTGGAGGCCAGTCACCTGCGCCTGCGGCCGATTCTGATGACCAGTATTGCCTTCATCATGGGTGTGGTGCCGCTGGTGCTGTCGCAAGGGGCAGGGGCCGAAATGCGCAAGGACATGGGGATTGCGGTATTCTCGGGCATGGTCGGTGTCACCGGCTTTGGCCTGATTCTCACCCCGATGTTTTACGTCGTGGTGCGTAAACTGACGGTGCGTTTCTTCCCGCCCAAAACGTCGCATGCCGAGGTGCCTCATGCGTAAGTTGTTTGGATGCGCTTCGCGCCTGACGAGGGCCTTACCCTCGCGCTCCCGCCCTGCGGGCTCGCCATGGAAGGCTACGCGACGACTGCTGCCGCTCGTATGCGTGACGCTCACGGCCTGCGACCTTGCGCCAGAGTATGAACTACCTACCATCGCCATGCCAAGCATGTTCAAAGAAGACAGTGTGGAAGCGGTGGCCGATGTAGCGCCAGCGAGCGATGGCCGTTGGAAGCGGTTCGATGAGAACGCGCAGCTAGAGGAATTTGCCTGGTGGCGCATGTTCGAGGATAAACAGCTCGATGCGCTGATGGAACAGGCGATGAAGGATAACCCGAGCCTGGCCGCCGCCATCGAGCGAGTGAATGCCGCCCGCGCCGTGAGCGATACGCGCTTTGCCGATCTGTTGCCCGCAGCCGAGCTTGGCTTTGGCCCTTCGCGTCAGCTATCCTCGGCCGCGGCGATCAACGCGAACCTGCCACCAGCCGCTCAGATTCAGACGAAACCCTTCACCTTATATACTGCGCGCGGCACCATCAGCTATGACCTTGACCTGTTCGGCCAGAACCGTGGCCGCGTGCGCGCCGCCGATGCTGATGCAGACGCCGAGCTTGCCAATTACCGCGCCGCGCGTTTGGCCCTTCAGGCGGAAGTGGCGCAGAATTATTTCCGCGTCGCGGCCTTACGCGCCGAGGATGCGTTTTTGAAGCAGACCGTGACGGCACGCAAAGCCACGCTTGACCTCACCCGCAAAAAACACGCCGCGGGCGCGGTCGATACGCTCGTGCTTTCCAGCGCCGAGGTGGAATTGAGCGCGGTCGAGGCGGATGCAGCAACGGTCGCACAATCGCTTGCGGTCGCTGAACATGCACTTGCCACCCTGCTTGGGATGACCCCCTCGCAGTTGACGCTTGCCACCGCGTCACTTGCTAAAGCGCCACCAAAGGTGCCAGCCGGGTTACCTGCCAGCTTGCTTGAGCGCCGGCCGGATGTGAAGCGCGCCGAGCGCCAGATCGCGGCGGCCAATGAGCGCATTGGGGTCGCGCGTGGTGGGTATTTTCCGGATATTTCCTTGTCCGCTACCGGCGGGTTTGTCTCCGGTGGGTTGAGTGATCTGTTCCGCTGGTCGAGCCGCACCTGGGCGATTGGGCCGTTGGCGGGCACGATCCTCACCCAGCCCTTGTTCGAAGGCGGCCGCATTGCCGCAGCACGCGCCGAAACCAACGCTAACTTCCAAGCAGCGGTCGCGACCTACCGTGAGGCGGTGCTCACCGCGTTTCGGGAAGTTGAGGATCAACTCACAAATGTGCGCACCAGCGACAGCCAGACCAAGAACGCGCAAGCGGGCCTCGCCGCCGCTGCGCGTGCGTTTGAGGTGGCGAATGCGCGCTTTGGTGCGGGCTATTCGAGCCGTCTTGAGTATCTGGATGCTGAACGCGGGCTGCTTGCGGCCAAACGCCGCCAGTTACAATCGCGCGGGCAGCACTATATCGACACCGTACAACTAGTGAAGGCCTTGGGCGGTAGCTGGCAAAGCCCGCCTGCGCCCGAAAAAACCGGCGAAACACCAGCAAAGCAGTAATCCCTGGCACGTTAAGATGGAATTTACCCCCTTGCCAAAATGTCGTTCGTGTCATCGCGTAGCGCGGATGGCCCGCGCGAGCCGGAGGCAAAAGCCGAACGAGGGGGAGCGGTAGCGGGGGCGTAACGCCCCCCTGCGCCAAAGGCGCTTCAATATTCATGCTTGCCAATCTGATGGTAAGCAGCTATGAACCCGCCCCTAATCAACGCACCGCTGCAAAATCGGCGGGCATATGGAGACCAACATGGCAAAAGCAGGCATTCACCCAGACTACCACACCATCACCATCGTGATGACCGACGGCTCGCGTTTTGAAACGCGCTCGACCTACGGCAAAGAAGGTGACGTGCTCACCCTCGACGTGGACCCCAAAACGCACCCTGCATGGGTTGGTGGCGTGAACCTGCGCCAGACTGGCCGTATGGAGAAGTTCAACAACCGTTTCGGTGGCCTGAACTTCGAAGCGAACACGAGCGTGAACGCAGCAGAGAAAAAAGACGAAAAGCCAGCGGCGTAATATTAAGCGCACCGCGCAACCATAACAAAAACACCCCGAACATCTTTCGGGGTGTTTTTTTATGCGGCCCAACCGCCAGCCTGTCACCCCGCACGTGTTGCGGGGTCCACCTTCCTTAAAATACCCGACTCCTTACCTTATCAATGAAGTAAGAAAGCTGGACCCCGTCATGAAGACGGGGTGACACAGTGTGGGGGCGGCACAAAAGATAGTCAAAGGGCGCTGCTCAAAGATCTGCTTTGCCCATCATGGCAGCCCTGCTAAGGGTGTCGGCATGGAAAAACCGCATAAATCTACCCTCCCCACCACCATGCAGGCGCTGGCGATTGAGGCGGGCGAACTGGTGCTTGCCACGCTGCCCACGCCCACGCCCGCTGCCGGAGAGCTGCTCATCCGCGTGGCGTATGTGGGGGTCAACCGCGCGGATGTCATGCAGTTAGCAGGGCAGTATGCACCGCCCGCAGGCGCATCCCCCCTGCTTGGGCTTGAGGTTTCAGGCGTGGTTGTGGCAGTCGGGCAGGGGGCAACAGGGTTTGCGGTGGGCGATGCAGTATGCGCGCTACTCAGTGGCGGGGGCTATGCCGAGTTTGTGAGCGCACCATGCGGCCAGGTGCTGAAACTGCCCATGGGCATTAACCTTAAAACTGCGGCTTCCTTGCCCGAAGCGGCCGCGACCAGCATGATGGCGCTGGTGAGTGAAGGCAATCTCAAGGCAGGCGAGCGTGTGCTCATCCATGGCGGTACTTCGGGTGTTGGCATCCTGATGACGCAGATTGCAAAACATCTCGGTGCCGAGGTATTTGCTACCGTGGGCGGGGCGCAAAAAGCCGGCTTTCTGAATGAATTGGGGATCACCCCAATCGACCATCAGGCGGGCCCATTTGCGGCCCAATTAATGGCGCTGACCAAGAATGAAGGGGTGGATCTCATCATCGACACACTTGGTGGGCCACAACTGCCAACACATGTGGGCTTGTTGCGCCGTGGTGGGCGGCTGATCAGCCTAGCCATGCTTGAGGGCAGCGAGATTCCCGCGGGCACGAAAATGACCCGTTTGGTGATGAACCACCTTACCTGGCGCGGGGCGACATTGCGTAGCCGCAGCACCATTGAGAAAGCTGCCCTCATGGCGTTGGTGCGTGAACAGGTATGGCCGGGCATTGAAAATGGGGCCATAAAACCGCAAATTGATGGCTGTTTTGCCTTGAATGACGCAAAAAAAGCGCTGAATCGCATGCAAGAACGCTTGCATATGGGCAAGATTCTATTAGAAGTGCCGGGTTCGAGTTAGTGGCGTAGGCCGCTTACGAGCCCGGCATCCCGGTTTGCTCAGCAATACCGGGATCTCGTGAAACGTACCGAAACCCATTATGTGGTCATCTGCACATACGCAGGAATTCATAAGGCAATCGGTGCGCGAACCCAAAAATGGATTCCCGCCTTCGCGGGAATGACGAAGCAAGGAGTTACGATATGGCAACGCCACTGATGCCCAAAGCCACCGCGGTATGGTTGGTTGAGAACACCACGCTGACCTTCGAGCAAGTTGCCGATTTCTGCGGCATGCACCCGCTTGAGATTCAAGGCATTGCGGATGGAGAGGTGGCCACCGGTATCATGGGCCAAAACCCGATTGAAGCGGGCGAGCTTGAGGCAAGTGAAATCGAGAAGGCGACCAAGGACGAGAACTACCGCATGGTGATGGCGAGCCACGCACTGGCGCACATGAAAATGTCGAACAGCAAAAAGAAAGGCGCGCGTTACACCCCGGTTGCCCGCCGCCAGGATAAGCCCGAGGCGATTGCTTATATCCTGAAGAATCACCCTTACATTCCGGATTCGCAGATTATCAAGCTCATCGGGACCACGAAAAAAACCATCGAAAGCATTAAAGAGCGCACGCACTGGAATATTGCGAATATCAAACCCAAAGACCCCGTGCTTTTGGGCCTATGCATGCAAACGAGCCTTGATGCGGTGGCCGCGAAATTCCGCCCAGCGGGTATGCCCGTCGCGGCTTCTGACGACGATTCGGACTCGAGCGCGGCATAAGCACGCACATGAGCGGCGCTGCTGAACTCAACCGCATCCTCGATAAGCTCACCGATATACGTATTCTGTGCGTTGGTGATATCATGCTCGATCGCTTCATTTATGGTAGCGTCGCGCGTATTTCCCCTGAAGCACCGATTCCCATTTTCACCGCCGAACGCGAAGAGCGCATGCTCGGAGGTGCGGGCAATGTGGTGCGTAATTTGCTCTCACTTGGCGCAAGCGCATCCTTCGCGGCAGTGGTGGGGGATGATGCGGTGGCAACCCAACTGACCACGCTTGTGGGCGCTGAATCACGGGTGGTGCCCTATCTGATGACCGAGCGCGGGCGCGTGAGCACCAAAAAAACCCGTTATGTTGCAGCAAGCCAGCAATTGCTGCGCAGCGATAATGAAACAAAAACCCCGATCAAGGACGAGACCGCCACAAAAATTCTGGAACTGATGGTGCCCGAGCTTAGCAACCACCATGCAGTTATCTTGTCGGATTACGGCAAAGGGGTTTTGACCCCGACCATGTGCCGCAGCATCATCGACGCGGCGAAAGCCAAATCCATCCCCGTGTTTGTGGACCCTAAACAGCGCGATGTGTCGATCTATGCAGGTGCTACGGTGCTAAGCCCGAACGTGAAAGAGCTGGCGCTTGCGGCGGGTGTCGATGGTTTTGCCACCGAGCAAGAGCTGATTGATGCGGCGAGCAGCCTTGCGCGCACCCACCGCTTTGCCTATGTGCTGACCACGCGTGGCGAGCGCGGTATGACATTGGTCGATGCCAAAGGCTTGGTGGCGCATGTGGATGCAACAGCGAATGAAGTGTTCGATGTGTCGGGCGCGGGCGATACGGTGATTGCCACGTTGGCTGCAACCTATGCCGCAGGCGCGATGATGCCGCAAGCCACCGAGCTTGCGAACCTTGCGGGGGGCATTGTGGTGGGGCGCCTGGGCACGGCGGTGGTGCACCGCAGTGACCTGACGGCAGCACTTTACACCCACCGCGCGATGGCGCTGCAGCAAAAAATCCTGCCGCGTGAGACAATGCTTGCGACCATTACTAACTGGAAGCGCGATGGCTTGACGGTTGGCTTCACCAATGGCTGTTTCGATATTATGCATGCGGGCCATATCAGTTTGCTTAGTGATGCACGCGCCGAGTGTGACAAACTGATTGTTGCGCTCAATACCGACGCCTCGGTGCGTGGCCTCAAAGGACCGACGCGGCCGGTGAATGCCGAGATGGACCGCGCGCAAGTGCTTGCTGCACTCGCCTGTGTTGATGCAGTGGTATTGTTCGATGAAGAAACGCCGCGCGCGCTGCTCGAGCTACTTCAGCCCGATGTGCTGATGAAGGGGGCCGACTACACCAAAGAGCAGGTGGTAGGGGCCGAGTTTGTCGAAAGCTATGGCGGGCGCGTCGTGCTGTTACCGCTCAAGGATGGTTACAGCACCACAGGCATCATCAAGAAGATGACTGCATAAAATGTCGCTAAAATGCGCGCGAAATTATTAATTAATTGTTAACAATTCTGTGCGATGCTCTGACTCAACCTTGCCCAGAAGGTCACTTGTTGATTGTGTTAATATTGCTGCAACTGCCTGTCTAGTTGTGCGTAGTTAGAACACATGAACAAAAACCGTTGACGTGCATCATCAGCTGTGGTCACTGAAACTATCTAAACTTACATTGGAGCGCACTGCCATGAAACCTACCACCAAAAAATCAGGCTTTACCCTCGTCGAGTTGGCGATTGTACTGGTCATTATCGGTCTTATCATTGGCGGTGTACTCGCCGGTCAGGATCTGATCCGCTCAGCCACCATTCGTTCGGTGATTACGGATGTTGAGAAAATCAATGCTGCCGCAACCACCTTCCGTGGTAAATATAACGGCCTGCCAGGTGACCTGCTGAACACCAAGGCGGTTGAGTTTGGTCTGAACACCGCTGCTGCTGACGGTAACCGTGATGGTACTGCTGGTCGTGGTGATGGTAACGCGGTTATCGAAGCATGCGCCGCGTCTGCAAACGGCTTTGGTTGTGAAACCGGTCTCTTCTGGCGTGATCTGTCGCAAGCGGCACTCATTCCAGGTCAATACAACACCTACACCTCGGTGCTGGCCGCTGTTGCAGCGAACACACTTGGTTCGGTTCCTTATGTGCCAAAAACCAGACTGCGTGACACGGCGCTCATCACGGTGTTCAACTCGGGCGGTCGTAACTTCCTGGCCATCGGTGCGTCGAACAACGCGGCAGCAGCTGCAGTCGGTACGGCGGGTGCCGTTACCTACACCGCGAATGCGGCTGGTGCAGCGGTGACCCCGCTTGAGGCGCGTAACATCGATGAGAAGGTCGATGATGGCGCGCCACTGACTGGGACGATGTACTCGATTGCAAACGGTAACAACCCAGCTACAATAACCCCAGCACCTGTGGCTGCGGCTACTGCTAACATCTGCGTGAACAACACCGTGCCAGCATCCTACACCGCAACGACGGATGCGTTGCTGAACAACGTCGCGTGCGCCGTGGGTATCCGCGCCTCGTTCTAAGGCATGAAGAAAACAGGGCAGCGGTGAGTCCTCATCGCTGTCCTTTTTCTATTTAGGCCATCGTGTTCAAGCGCTGAAAACCGCTCTGCCAACAGGGGGAACCCATGAAATCTACCCATCGCGATGATTCAGGATTCAC
>CAZOFC010000005.1:0-27652 GCA_964578965.1 uncultured Azospirillum sp. | reverse complement strand
TTTCCCGAAAGCCGCCGCGTCACCTACAGCTATCACGAAGAGCAAACGGATGCGTCGTGGGATACTCTTGAGGTAGTACTGACCCATCGTCCCACTGACGCTAAGGGCAAACCTATCACACATGATGCGCTCACACTCGCACGTAACATCGAAGCATTGCGCCACCAACTGCACCAAACTCCAGCTGGCTATAAGCCAACGGCGCGCGGTAAAACGCCCGCGCGTGTGGGCGTATATGGGTGGCAGGAATTTCGTAGAACCGAGCTTGCTTCCTTAAGCACGGAGCCATTAGTCAAAGGCACCTTCACCACAAATGGTCTGCATTTGAACATGAGTCTGATGGATGCGCAGACGCACGATAACGTCCTCAGTCATTCACATGGGCAGCAGGCGCATCTCGTCAAACGCCTAAGCACGCATATCGGTCAGATGTTCCACGAAAACACCCATTTGATTGCCTCAGGCGATGCTTCCGTAAAGCGTTGGCAAGGGCGCACTTCTGCACCTTCAATGCAAAACTTTTCTGACCATGTACGCTGTAAAAACATGGCAGACTATATCGAGAACGTGATTCCTGATGCCAGCGCCAACCCATATTATACCGTGCTGCTGCAACTGGCTGGCACGGTGCAGGCACTTAGTCATCATGGCTTTAATCAAGGTGAATCGTCATCTTTATTGCGTAGTGAAGAAACACTCGTCACGCAGCACACACGCGATTGGAGAAACACAAGCTATCAGACACTGAAAGACGATTTCAGTAACGCCCATGCATTGCGCGACGTTTTAAATGCATGCGAACCAGAGCTTGGAAATCGCTTCATGGCGGCGATTGAGCATTGTCCGCCGGGAAAAGAAGCGAGCAGTCTGAGATTAAAACCGGGCGAAGCAGTGAGTCGCTAACTAGCTTTGCGCAGCGACTTGCTTTTTCAAGGCCTCGATCAGGCCATCAATGCCCTTGCTGTTCACCACGCTCTTGAACTCCGAACGTTGGGTGTTAAGCAAGCTCACGCCTTCCACCGTAATATCGGTGATTTTGAAAGCGCCACCCGCATCACGCAGGCGGTAATCTAGGGTGATGTTCTGGCCATCAGGGTCGTTGATCAGCATCGTCACATAGGCGGTGTCGCCCTCGCTACGCGCACCTTTGAGGGTGTAGGTCTGGCCAGAGTATTTGGTCAGGCGGCCCGAGTAGTTTTTCAAGATGAAGGGCTTGTAGGCGGCCACATATTCCTTTTGCTGTGCAGGCGTTGCGGTGCGCCAGCTTGGCCCAAGCACGAACTTGGCGATATAGTCGATATCCACCTTGTCCGAGAACAAGGTTTCGATTTGCGCCTGCTTGTCGCTGCGCGAGGTCGCGCTGTTGCTGACAATCGCCAGCACTTTGCTAGCAAAACCATCAACGAATGCTTTTGCTGCCTCCGGGCCCGATGCACTCGCTTGTGTCACCATCCCTGTGGCAACCAGTGCCACCATCGCCACCCAAAAACGTGCCCGCATGATCATGGCCCCTTAGCGCGCCTTGGGCTTCACCTTGCCGTTGCTGATCAGCTCGGCGCGGCGTTGCTCATAGATGCTCTTGAAGCTGGCATAGGGATCAAGCGAGGTGGCGTTGATGTCATCGATCGGGTCGATCAGGCGCTCACGCGTGATCACTGCCTGGCCCGTGCGCAGGCCAATCAGCGTCCAGTCGGTGCCGTCTTGGTTGAAGACATAGGTGACCGGGTCAGCGAACCAGTCAGCCACCGTGCCAACCGCGTCACGCGCGTTCGATGGACCGATGATCGGCAAGACGATATACGGACCCGAGCCTATGCCCCAGACGGCCAATGTCTGGCCGAAATCTTCCACGCGTGGCTTGAGACCAGCCTCCGATGCGACATCATGCATCCCGGCGAGACCCACCGTGCTGTTGATGAAGAAGCGGAACATGGTGGTGAAGCCCTGGTCCACATCGCCCTGAAGGAACGAGTGAATCATGTTAAGCGGCTCTTGCAGGTTGTCCGAGACATTGCCAACGCGGGTGCGGACAAAGTCCGGCGTGATGTAGCGGTAGCCCTTCGCCACCGGGCGCAGCAGGTAGCTATCGACACGCTGGTTCCCCGCGAAGACAACGCGGTTAAAGCCCTCAAGCGGGTCATCCTTGCTGCCGGTGCTGCATGCACTGACAACCATCACTGCGGTGAGGAGTGGGAGGAATTTTTTCAGCATATCGTACTTCATGGCATGTCTTTCTGACACAAAAAGGGGTGTGCGTTGCGTGCTACTCTATTTCATTTCTTCATTCTAATGACAAACAATAAAGATTTCCCTAACATTCGTAGCGGTGTTCTGGCAAGCCGCTTGTAGATATCCCAAATACCGCTGCAAAACAGCCTATCGCGGGGTATGGATACGCGCCATTGACCGGGGCATCTGGAATGTAAATCTTTCCACTTGTTGCTTTTTTATCACAGGAGTTGCCACAAATCCCATGACCGCCTCTCACCCCTCCCCCTTGCTCGCTTCCTCTGCTGATTTGATGCAGCAGCTACGCGAGCTGTATGGCAAAGCCGCACCTGCCGTCTCGTTCGAGTTCTTCCCCCCCAAATCGGCGGAGGCGGAGACCAAGCTATGGGACGTGATTGGCACCTTAGCACCCCTCAAACCGCGCTTTGTTTCAGTTACTTATGGCGCAGGCGGCACGACGCGTGAACGCACCCACGCCACCGTCACCCGCATCAAGCGCGAAACCGACCTCACCCCCGCCGCCCACCTCACCTGCGTCAATGCCAGCCGCGCCGAGATCGACGCCATCGCCCGCGAATACTGGGCCGCCGGTGTGCGCGATATTGTCGCCCTGCGCGGCGATGTCCCGGCAGACGCGGTCCGCAGCGATATAAAGGATGGATACGAATTTGCTGATAGTCTGGTCGCAGGCCTCATGAAGATTGCCGATTTCAATATCAGTGTCGCCGCCTACCCCGAGACCCACCCCGAGGCGCGCAGTGCCGACGATGATATCGACCATTTGAAGCGCAAATTCGATGCGGGCGCCACGCGTGCCATCACCCAGTTCTTCTTCGACGTGGATGTGTATCTGCGCTTCGTCGAGCGTTGTCGGGCCCGCGGCATCACGGCGGAAATCACGCCCGGCATCCTGCCTGTCACGAATGTTGCGCAGCTCAAAAAATTCGCCGCCATGTGTGGCACCAACGTACCAGCGTGGCTTAGCCATCTGTTCGATGGGCTCGATGAAAACCCGGAACTGCGCCATTTAATCGCCGCCATGGTCGCCGCCGAGCAATGCCGCATGCTCATGCTCGCCGGCGTCGAACATTTCCATTTCTACACCATGAACCGCGCCGAACTCACCCACGCCATTTGCCATATCCTCGGCATTCGGGCGTAAACACCTTGCACCCATCGCTGCATTTTTGTAAAATCAGCGCATGAGAAAAACCGATTCAGACGCGAATCAGACCGTCACGCAACGTGCCTTCTCCCTCGTTGAACTCTCCATTGTCCTTGTCATTTTAGGCTTACTCGTCGGCGGTGTGCTGTCGGGCCAATCCCTCATCCGCGCGGCAGAGTTGCGTAGCGTGAGCAGCGAGTACAATCGCTATTATGCGGCCCTGCAAACATTTCGTGACAAATATTTCTCGATGCCCGGAGACATGAGCAATGCCACCCGTTTCTGGGGCAAGCAAAACGGAAACGCAGATTGCATCACGAACAGCGGTGCCTCGGTCACGTCAGATGGCGTGTGTGATGGCAATGGTAACGCTATCCTTGAACAAGGTGCGGCGGCATCGCAAAGCGGCGAGCTATTTCAACTTTGGCGGCAACTGGCCAAAGCAGGCCTGATTGAGGGTAACTACACAGGTATCGCTGGTAGCGGAAGTGCGTTTGATGCGACGCTGGCGCAAAACGTGCCAGCGTCAAAACTGAATCAGGCCGGCTGGGGAATGCGCACCCTTACTGGCGTGCTCGACGGCAGTACAGGCACAGATTTCACGGGCACCTATGGCACGTATTTTTTATTCGGTGCAAAAGCCCCCTCTTCGTATGTTTGGAATCCCATCCTCAAACCCGAAGAGCAATGGAATATTGACACAAAGATCGATGACGGAAAACCAGCCACTGGTAAAATGTGGGCGGGCGAGCGCCCAACATGCACGACTGCAAGCGCCGCAGCAGCCGGGGCGGTGGATTATGCAGCGAGCTACGCGCTCAATACCTCGGCTGCCGTTTGCAAATTTTATATCCGCGAAGTTCTATGACTGCGCAGCGCGCATAATTTTTACTAATTATCATCGCCCTTTAAAAGCCGCACCACCACCCGGCGGTTGAGGTCTTGGTTCGCTAGAATTGGCTCAGCAGTGGCAATTTTCAGACTAACCCACGCCATTTGCCATATCCTTGGCATTCGGGCGTAAACACCTTGCACCCATCGCTGCATTTTTGTAAAATCGACACATGAGAAAAACCGATTCAGACGCGAATCAGACCATCACTCAGCGTGGCTTCTCCCTCGTCGAGCTCTCCATCGTTCTGGTCATCTTAGGCCTGCTCGTCGGCGGCGTGCTTTCTGGCCAAAGTCTCATCCGCGCAGCGGAGTTGCGCAGCATTAGCGCCGAATATTCGCGTTATTTCACCGCCACCCAAAGCTTTCGCGACAAATACTTCGCCCTGCCTGGCGACATGAACAACGCCACCCAATTCTGGGGGAGACAAAACAGCAACGCGGATTGCGTGACCAATAGCGCTTCAGCCGTTACTGCTAACGGCAGTTGCGATGGTAACGGCAATGGCAATGTCTTTGAAGCTGCTGGCGCATCATTATCTGGTGAGCAATTTCAATTATGGCGTCAGCTGCAGCTTGCTGGTCTGGTGGAAGGAACCTACACGGGATATGCAGGCAGCGCTGGTGCGGCCCATGCCGTTATTGGCACCAATGCACCGCGCTCAAGAATTACCAATGTCGGGTGGAGCATCGCCTACGATGACTGCAGCGGTAACGCCGAACGCTATGCGGTCTGCATGGGCAATAACTATGTGTTGGGCAGGGCAAGCACCACAGGCCACCCGACACTTGCCTTTCTTACGCCCGAAGAGGCTTGGAATATTGATACAAAGCTCGACGATGGTAAGCCCGCACAAGGCAAGGTAATTGCAAGGTTTTGGAACAATGCCTGCGCCGCCGCCGATGATGGATCAAGCGCCGTAAATGACCTTGTGGCTAGCTACCGTCTTTCTGATAGAACGAATCAGTGCTCGCTGCATTTCAGAGAAGTATTCTAACCATCCTCACCCTTCAGCAATTTCACCACCACCCGGCGGTTGAGGTCTTGGTTCGCAGGGATAGGCGTGCCGGCCGCGTCGCGGTTCATGGCTTTAGGCACCGTCGCCCCACGGCCAATGGCTTTGAGTTTTTCCGCCGGAAAGCCTTTGGCGATGAGAAAGCGCACCACATTGCTCGCCCGCGCGGCGGAGAGTTCCCAGTTGCTTGGGTATTGCTGCGAGTTCACTGGCGAATCATCCGTATGGCCCTCGACCTCAATCAGCACATTGGCTTTGGCGATAGGCTCGATTTGTTTACTGAGCAACTCCAGCATAGGAATGGCCTCGGCCGTAAATTTTGCGGAGCCCGGGGTGAAGAACGCGCCCGATGAGAGCTCGACATCGATCCCCTCTTCGCTCGTACTCGCCGCCATGAATTTATCAAACCCGCTGGCCCCGAGCGAGAGCGAGAGGTTCTTTTTGATTTTCTCATACGGGTCATCAGTCGGGATCGCGTCGTTGTAAAAACCCTTGGTGCGTAGCGCATCCGCGACCATTTTGAATTGCTGCATATCCGGCGAGGAAAGGGCGAACAGCAGCACAAAGAAGCACATCAGCAGCACGCACATATCGGCGAAGGTGATCAACCAGCCGTCGTCATCCTGATCGGTTTGCTTGCGACGCATCAGCGGCCCACTCACTCAGAGACCCGCGCCGCTTGGGTGGCCGCCGCCGCACCGCGCAATTGCTTATCGATATTGAAGTGGTTTTGGGGCTCAAGGAAGGAATTCAAGCGGTCCTGCATGAAGCGTGGCGTTTTCTTCTCCGCCAGCATGATGAGGCCTTCCACCACCATCAGGTTCCTGAAATGCTCGGTTTCTTGCTGCTGCATCAGTTTATTCGCGGCCGGAATAAATACCATCCGTGCAAAGAATACGCCATACAATGTAGCCACAAGCGCGAGCGACATGCCCCCACCAATCACCGCCGGCAGGTTTTTGGCGCCACTGCCCATCTGGTTCAAAATCGCAATCAGCCCCACGAGCGTACCAATCATCCCAAAGCTTGGTGCGCTGGCGCCCAAGTTGCGTAGCACCGGCACCGCCGTTGTTTTGTGCTCAAAGTCCGATTCCACGGCGGTGATCATCATCGTGCGCAGCTCAGCCGGTGGGTGATTGGTAATCACCAGTTCCATGCAATAGCGCAAAATCGGGTCATTCACCGCTACGGTCTTGATTTCATTCTCAAGCGCATTGATGCCTTTTTGCTGCACCAAGTAGCTCCATTTAATCAGGCGCATGATCTCGGTGTTCAGCCCCTCGCGCGTCGATTTTGGCTTCTTCACCATCCAGCCAATGGCTTTGAATGCGGTGAATACGTCGTTACTGTGGTAACCCATGAACGCGGCGGCGATGGAACCGCCAAACACAATCAAAAACGCGTGCCAATCCAGGTAAATAAGGGGGTTACTCGTCGCCAGTGCAATCGCGCCGACCACCAGAATCAGGCCGAATATTACTCCAAGCAGTGATGACAGCGACATGCGAACCTTTTGGCTTTATTAGGTGATAATCCCTCCAACCATACCCGAATTTTTCGCCGATGCCACAAAAAGCGGCGTGACGGCATTTTTGCGTGAAGTTTTAAATAACTATGCGTATGCTTTTCACACACCCATGCACGGACACGTTTATGAAGCCTATTATTGGTTTTACCCTCGATTACGAAGAAGGTGCCGCAAACGGCAGTTATTCAAAATATCCTTGGTATGCGCTGCGCGATAACTACACCGCCTCGGTCGCGCGCCATGGCGGCGCCCCCATTGCCCTGCCGCATGAAGTCGAGATGGTCGAGGCCTATCTCGACACGATGAGCGGCCTATGCATCACCGGCGGCAATTTCGATGTGCCGCCCGAAATGTATGGGCAAAAAACCAGCAGCGATAAAGTGAGTACCAAGCCGCGCCGCAGCCAGTTCGAGTGGGCGATTACGCAAGGGGCCCTCAAGCGCAACATGCCCATCCTGGGCATTTGCGGCGGCCAGCAACTGCTCAATGTCATCCTCGGCGGCACGCTCATTCAGCACATCCCTGATAGCATCAAAAACCCACTCGCGCATGAGCAACCCAACCCCCGCCACGAGGCTGGGCACGAGGTCGCAATTGTGGCCAATACGCTGCTTTACAGCATCGTAGGCGTTGGCACGCTCGCGGTCAATTCCGCGCACCATCAGGCGGTCGCAAAAACGGCCGAGGGTGTCATCGTCAATGCCCGCGCGGGGGATGGCGTGATCGAAGGCATCGAATATCCTGCCCACCCGTTTTGCCTTGGCGTGCAGTGGCACCCGGAATTTTCTATCACGAAGGCTGATGATAAAATCTTCGCCGCATTCATCGAGGCGGCATCGGCGTATGCAGCGAAGTAAACCGCCTGCCGTTTATATGATGGCAAGTGTTTTACGCGGAACGCTCTATGTGGGCGTCACTTCTGATTTAGTCCGGCGCGATTATGAACATAAACATGGCATGATAGATGGCTTCACCAAGAAGCATGGTTGTAAGTTGCTGGTTTGGTATGAGTTGCATGAAAGCATGGAAAGTGCCATTTTGCGTGAAAAGCAGCTCAAAAGTGGCTCACGCTATAAGAAAATTCAGTTAATCGAGAAAGAAAATCCATTCTGGCATGATTTGTCGCAACCCATACAAAGCTAATCCAACGTCATTGCGAGGAGCCCCGCGACGAAGCAATCCATCTGCTTTCTTTGTGTGGCCAAGATGGACTGCTTCGCTTGAGCGAAGCAGTGACGAATCTGAAGGGCGCTTAAACGAATGAAACCAGAACGTATTGCCAAGTTTATGGCCGCAGCGGGGCTCTGTTCACGCCGCGACGCGGAGCGCTGGATCGCCGATGGCCGCGTCATCGTGAACGGCGAAACGCTGACAACCCCCGCAACAGTTGTTTGGGCGGATGATGAGGTGATCGTCGATGGCAAACGCATCAAACAAAAAGCTGAAACACCGCGACTATTCGTCTATCACAAACCGGCGGGCCTCGTCGTCAGCCATAAGGACGAGCAGGGCCGCGCCACGGTGTTCGCGCATCTGCCGCGCGATTTGCCGCGCGTGATTTCGGTGGGAAGATTAGATCTCGATAGCGAAGGCCTGTTGTTACTCACCACCAGCGGGGCGCTGGCGCGGGCGATGGAGCTGCCAAGCAATGCACAAAAACGCGTTTACCGCGTGCGTATCCGCGGCATGGTGATGGAAACGCACCGCCTGCAGCTCGAGCGCGGCGTGCGGATTGATGATATGCAGTACCAGCCCATCAACATGCTGGTCGAGGGCACTAAAGAGGGGCGCAACCAATGGCTCACCCTCACCTTGCGCGAAGGCAAGAACCGTGAAATCCGCCGCATCTTCGAGCATTTTGATTTGCCCGTCAGCCGCCTGATTCGCATTCAATATGGCAATTTTCATCTCGATGATTTAGCGCCCGAAGAGGTCGCCGAAGTGCCCGCCGTGGATGTAATGAAGTTGATGGAGAAATTGGGCATCGCTTGATATATTGTTTTACATGTCACCCCGTCTTCACGTCGGGGTCCAGCTTCCTTAAGCGGGATGCCGTGACAAGCACGGCATGACAATCATGGGAACAAAACAAACGTAATGAGAGTTTATGCGAATTATTTCCGGACAATTCAAAGGCCGCAAACTCTTCACCCCGGAGGATAAAAACATCCGCCCAACGAGCGACCGCACGCGCGAATCCATTTTCAATCTTCTCATGCATGGCGCGTATGGTGGCGAAAACATCATCGGCTGCCATGTGCTAGATCTCTGCTGCGGCACGGGTGCCCTCGGGCTTGAGGCCCTCTCGCGCGGCGCGCGTCTGGTCACCTTCATTGATAAGGACAAAACCTCCATCGCTTTGGCCAAACAAAACGCCATGCATTGCGGCGCGGCGCAGCAATCGTTTTTCATTCAAGGCGATGCGGCAAATCTGCCCACCGCGCGCGAGAAGGTCGATTTAGTGCTGATGGATGCGCCCTATGCCACCCCGCTGCTCGCCCCAGCCTATGCCTCCCTCGTGCGCAGCGGCTGGCTTGCCCCGGGTGCACTAATTGTGGCCGAGCAGGAACGCAACGCCGCCGTGCCCGCTCTTGAGGGTGCGGAGCTCATCGACGAACGGCAATACGGCAAACCCAAAGTGCTGATTTATCAGCTAACTGCATCTCTCTAACCCGTTTTATATCTTTGCCATTTAGCCATAATTTGTAATTGTGCTCAGTAAATGCTAGGCATATAATTTGTTCATGAATTATCATCGTTCAACTCATGGTGAATATAGTGGGTTCTCCCTCGTCGAGTTGTCGATTGTGCTTGTCATCTTAGGCTTGCTCGTGGGCGGGGTCTTATCTGGTCAATCGCTGATCCGTGCCGCTGAAATGCGAGCCGCGAGCACCGAGGTTTCCCGCTACATCACTGCTGTTCAAACGTTCCGCGATAAATATTTTGCGATCCCGGGCGACATGGCCAACGCCCATCTTTTCTGGGGCCCACGTGATGGAGGTAACGGCTACGGCGCCGATTGCCGGATGGAGACCAACGCCACCGGCACCTGCAGCGGCAATGGCAATGGCCTGATGATTATGTATGATGGGGTCGACCCCGATGCCTCAAGCTATACCTTCGAAAATTACCTGGCCTGGGATCACCTGGCCAAGGCGGGCCTCATTGAAGGGACCTACACGGGAAATGGCGCTAACGTTGTTGGTAATACGATTTGTGTAAATGCCAGCGCTGGCTCGGTGCCCGGCTGCAATGTGCCGCGCAGCAAAATGGCCTCAAACGGTATGTGGAATTTTGCCTATTACGGTAGTCTCACTGGCCATCCGTATCTCTTTGATGGTGCGTACGGACATATCCTGATGTTAAATACTGGCCCGGGTTGGATTAATCCTCTTGGGGGATTGCTAACGCCCGCAGAGGTATGGAACATTGATAGCAAAGTCGATGATGGCAGGCCAGCCACGGGGAATCTGGTGGTTTCGCGTTGGAATAATTGTACGACTGGAGCCGTATCGACGGCTAACCCCGGCCCTAACGAGTATTTGCTTAACCCGCCCAGCTGGGCTGCTGGCACCCGCTGCGTTCCGATCATTCGCAATTTATTCTAAACCCCTCTTCCCTTGCCTTTTCCCGCCGCCTGGCTCATCGCATTTTCCACAAACTTGCCGGCTAAATTCAGGCCCTGTTGGCCCAGGCGTTTGATGGTTTCTTTCGCTTCCTCATAGACTGCAAGCTGCCCCGTGGCATAATGCAGATGCGAGGTTTCGAGCTTCTTTTTATCCGCATTTAGCCCCGCTTCAATTTTCCCAATCATGGCGAGCGCCTCTTGCTTTTCGCGCGCCGTCAGCGTCTTTTTCGCGAGCATCGCCTGAATGCGCTCGCGAAGATCATCGCGCTCCACATGCATCATCTCATGCATCGCCTGCGCGTTGGTCATCTTGCCCGCCACCAGCTTTTTCATCACCTCCTCGACCTGCGCAAGGTCGGTCACGGTGCTGTCAATCTCATCCACCCGCGCATTAAAATTCGTATCCGCCACCTGCGCAAACAAGGCCGCAAAAAACACCATATAATCGCGATATAAGCTCACCAGTTGGGCACGCACTTGTTGCGGCGGCATCTTCACAAAACTCGCCCCTGCCTCGCCTTGTTTCACCAACTGCGTGCTTGCTGATTTTTCCGTCGCGCGGTTGATGAGGCCCACCGGCTTATCCTGAATCTGGCGCAACTGGCCAAGATCATAGGCAAGGTTCTCGACCGACAAGCGGCTGTTCTTGGCATACATATCCGCTAAGCCGGAGGTGAGCGCACGCACCGCGTCATGGAAATGCTCGATGCGCGGGCGCATGTCGCCCTCGTGCAGGCGAATGCCCCATTCACTCTCGATGGCGAGCAACTGGCCATATTTGCCATGCATCAGCTCGATGATTGCGGCTTGCTCTGCCCCGTCGAATGCCATAATTGCTCCTTCATGAACAGCGCTACCATAGAAAATTCAAGGCCTCAAGGCGCGGATGCAGTGCTGAAGCAGCAATCACCCAGCAGCGCCGCCAAGGCGGATGATGGTGAGACGAGTGCTAGGAGTCGGCGCGCGAAACGAGGGAGTGTAAAACATGTTACATGACCGAGTGAGCACGACGATGACACCGCAATCGTCCAGCAGCGCCGCCTTGTATGTGCATTGGCCGTTTTGTAAAAAGAAATGCCCCTATTGCGATTTCAACTCGCATGTGCGCGAGGGCGTGGACCATGCCGCGTGGCGGAAAGCCCTGCTGCGCGAGCTGGGCTATTGGCATGCACGCGCGCCCGAAAAAACCATCACCAGCATCTTTTTTGGTGGTGGCACCCCATCGCTGATGGAGCCTGCAACGGTTGCAGCACTTATCGAGCAGGCAGATAAACTTTGGGGGTTGGATAGCAACTGCGAAATCACACTCGAGGCGAACCCGACCTCGGTCGAGGCCGCAAAGTTTGCAGCACTCGCCGCCTCAGGCGTCAACCGCGTGTCGCTCGGTGTGCAATCACTCAAACCTGAGTCCCTCGCCTTTTTAGGGCGCGAGCACAGCGCCAATGAGGCGCTCGATGCGGTCGCCCTCGCCGCCCAAACCTTCGCGCGCTATTCGTTTGACCTGATTTATGCATTACCCGGCCAAACGCTAAGCGCGTGGGAGGCCGAGCTCACCGAAGCCTTGCGCCACGCGCGGGGGCATCTGTCGCTCTATCAACTCACCATCGAGGAAAACACCGCCTTCCACCATGCCTACCATGTCGGCAAATCCTTTGCGCTGCCCGAGGATTCACTCGCCGCCGAGCTCTATCACCTCACCCAAACCATCATGGCGGGTGCAGGGCTGCCCGCCTATGAAATCAGCAATCATGCAGTTCTCGGGCAGGAAAGCCGCCATAATCTTTCCTATTGGAACAGCGATTCGTATTTCGGCATTGGCCCGGGCGCCCATGGGCGGGTGGATGTGGGGACCACGCGCCTTGCCACCCGCGCCCTTAAATCACCCGAGCGCTGGCTTGATGCCACGCAGCAGTTCGGCCACGGGGTCGAGGAGGAGTTATCACTCACCACCGCCGAGCGCGCCGAGGAAGTTATCCTCATGGGCCTTCGCCTGCCAAAGCAGGGCGTCAACCTCGCGCGCTTAGACGAACATTCCCTGCACTACCTCAATAGCTTATGGGCGGATGGCCGCGTTGAGAAACTGGTCGCGCATGGCCTACTTATCCACAGCCCGGGCTCCCTGCGAGTTACACCCCCAGGGCAATTGTTGTTGAACAGCATCATCGAGAAGCTGCTTAACTAATTCACCTCAGTCCTCTATGCACAGCGTATGCGCTCTCCCATCGACCCCTCCTTAATGCTCATCGGCCTGCTTGGCTTCTTCTCGGGCCTGCCGCTCGCCCTCACCGCATCCACCCTCACCGCGTGGCTCGCGGATGCCGAAGTTGCGCGAAGCTCCATTGGCCTGTTTGCCGCCATTGCCACGCCCTATGCGCTCAAATTCCTCTGGGCACCGCTGCTCGATGGCTTGCGTATTCCACTCCTCACCGCGCGGCTGGGCCGCAGGCGCAGCTGGCTGCTCATCACGCAAGCGCTACTTGCCACCGCCATCGCCGCCATGGCTTTTAGCACCCCTGCAGTAAATCCATGGATGACGGCGCTGGTGGGCGTCATCATCGCCACCCTTTCGGCCACCCAAGATACCGCGATCGATGCCTACCGTGTCGAGCGCCTCACACCTGCGCAGCAAGGCAGCGGTGCCGCATGGGCCACCTTTGGCTACCGTATCGGCATGCTGGTCTCGGGTGCAGGCGCACTCTATTTGGCCGATAGGCTCGGCTGGCAGACTACCTACCTGCTGATGGCCGCGCTGGTTGGCACCAGCATCGTCATCACCCTGATGATGCGTGAGAGCATTGTGACACCAATCAACGGCCATGATCCTCGCGTAGCCTCCCATGGCGAGCCGCAAAGCGGCGGGGGTTTGGGGGTAAGACCCCCATCAGTAAAACTATTCCTGCATGACTACGTCATCGCGCCCTTTCGTGATTTCATGACACGACCCATGTGGCTGCAGGTGCTTGCCTTCGTCATCCTCTACAAGCTAGGCGATGCCTTCATGGGCGTCATGTTCAACCCGTTTTTGCTCGATCTTGGGTTCACCAAAACCGAGATAGCGAAAGTCGTGAAGTTCTATGGCCTCATCGCCACCATTTTAGGCACCTTTGCGGGTGGCTGGGTGGTGGCGCGGGTGGGCATGTTTCGCGCGCTCCTGCTGTGCGGGTTCATGCATATGCTCACCAATTTCCTACTCATCATCCAAGCGCGCTTGGGGGCGGATCTGCATTTCCTCACCGTCAGCATCAGCCTTGAGAACTTTACCGGCGGCATGTCCACCGCTGCCTTCATTGCTTACTTAAGCGCGTTATGCCGCATCAATTACACCGCCACGCAATATGCACTGCTTTCCTCGCTTGCCGCCTTTGGCCGCACCTGGCTTTCCACCCCCTCGGGGGCATTGGCAGAGTCCGTCGGGTGGGAGGTGTTTTTTGCCATCGCGAGCCTCATGGCCGTGCCCGGCTTATTGCTCCTCATCTGGCTAGAGCGCAAAAAAGCTCGCTCTTGATGCTTGACAAGTTATATTGATCTTATGTATCTTATCTAATATCTTGATAAGGTTTATAAGGTTTATATAAATGGAACGAGGGAAAAATCCTTTTGCGCCTGGTGCAGGCAGCCCACCGCCAGAATTGGCTGGTCGTAGCGCAGTGCTCGAAGATGCCTTGGTTGCGCTTGAACGAGTTAAAAATGGGCGCTCAGAAAAAAGCATGATGCTAGTTGGCCTGCGCGGCGTTGGAAAAACCGTTTTGCTGGGCGAGATTCAGCGTTTAGCCGAAGATGCCGGGTATCGCGTTGCGTTTATTGAGGCCGTTGAACGTCGCCAAAAAAAATTATTGGTTGAGCTTCTGATACCCGCACTTAGGCGAATTCTCTTTGATTTAGATCGCGGCGAACAGATTAGCCAAAAAGCAAAAAAAGCGCTGAGAGTATTCAAAAGTTTTTTAGGATCACTGAAGTTGCGCTCAGGGGATTTGGAATTTTATATCAATGTAGACCCTGAAACTGGAGAGGCAGACAGTGGAGATTTAGAAGCTGATTTGTCTGCACTATTCGTTGCGATAGGCGAAGCCGCAAAAGAACGAAAAACGGCTGTTTCAATCATAATTGACGAGCTGCAGTATCTGGATGAAAAAGAATTAAGTGCCATGATCATGGCTGTACATCGCGTATCTCAGCGTTCGCTTCCGCTAATTCTAATTGGCGCAGGCTTGCCTCAGTTACGAGCAAAAGCAGGAAACTCAAAATCTTATGCGGAGCGTCTTTTTTCTTATCCTGAAGTAGGTGCGTTAAGAAAACAAGACGCTGACATTGCGCTCCAAGAGCCCGTTAAGCAATTGGGGGTAACTTTCTCGCCAGAAGCGCTTGATGAGATTTATCTCAAAACAAAAGGATACCCTTATTTCATTCAGGAATGGGGTAAACACGCATGGAATGTGGCGGCAACATCGCCCATCTCCAAAGATGACGTTCTTAAGGCGAATACAATCGCGATTACCAGTTTAGATGAAAGCTTTTTCCGAGTCAGATTCGATCGGTTAACGCCTTCGGAAAAAAAATATGTCCGCGCACTAGCTGAGCTCGGAACAGAACCACAGCGCTCGGGAGATATAGCAAAATTGTTGCACAAACCTGTAGAGCGGGTTGGACCTCTGCGAGGACAGCTAATCGGTAAAGGCATGATTTACAGCCCTGCTCATGGCGACACTGCGTTTACTGTACCCATGTTTGAAGAATTCCTGATGCGAGAAATCCCGATCTTTAATGCGGAGGATGAGTACTAATAAGTTTGTTTTCATGTGCTTTACACTAGACCGCGCCTTTGCTAAGGCACACATAGAATATTCATCCATTCAACGGAGTATACCATGAAACGCACCACGATGATTCTTCTGGCTGCCACCTTTTCCCTGCTCACCGCCTGTGAAACGGTTGAAGGCCTTGGCCGCGACACACAAAAACTGGGCGGCAACATTCAAGATGCCGTAAAAAGCACGAAGTAGTTGTTGATGCTGACGAGGGCCCTTTGCCCTCGAGCTCCCGCCCTGCGGGCTCGCGCCGTAAAGCACTACGCATAGCTTACTCTATCGTTCGTGATTATCTCTGCGTAGCCTTCCATGGCGAGCCGAGCTTCGCTCGGAGGGGGTCAGTCGCGCAAGCGACGTAGGGGGTGATACCCCCTTCAATCGAGCCCTAAAACCCTACTCCCAAATCGCCATCGGCGGAAGTGACATGAGGATTGCTTCCGTGTTGCCGCCGGTCATCAGGCCAAAGCGCGTACCGCGATCATAGAGCAGGTTATATTCCGCATAGCGCCCCCGCCGCACCAACTGGTGGTGGCGCTCGGCCTCACTCCAGCTTTTTTCCATGTGACGGCGCACGAGGGTGGAATAAATATCTTTGAACGTGCGCCCGACATTTTGCGTGAAATGAAAGCCCTCTTCCCAACTCAGCGGCGCTGCGGCCGCAAGCGCCATGCCAGCAGCAGTTGCTTCTTTTGTGACACCGCCTTTGCCGAACCGCCCGCTGGTGACGGGGCTTGTATCCGTCCCAAAACGATTGAGCCCTAAATAATCATAAAAAATGCCACCGACCCCACGCATCTCATTACGATGCGGCAGGAAAAAATACTCATCGCACCATTTGCTAAAGGCTGGATAGAATTTTAGTTGCTCCGTGTTGGTCTGCTGACCAATGCTACGCGCAGCCTCGCTGGCTGATGGCTCGCTCGCCCAGCTCGCTTTTACCGTTTCGTCGAGCGCATTACAGGTGTTCTCAAACGCGGCATGAAAATCGCGCGTATCGGCATCGTTTGGCACCATCGGGTTCAAATCCCCACCCCCGCCAAACCACAGGCGTGCCGGGCCATCGCCCACCGCAATCATGCGCGTGTTCATATGGGCTGCGGGCACATGCGGCGACTGCATGTGTGCGACGAGCGAAATGCCTGCCGCCCAGAAGGTTGGGTTTTCTGCCGCACCGGGAATCTCGTGGCGAAACTGCTCGCTGAACTCCCCATGCACCACCGAAATATTGACCCCGACCTTTTCAAACACACGGCCCTTCATGATGCTGATTTCACCGCCACCCCCATTCGCATGGCTCCATGGGGTGCGCTTGAAGGTTCCAGCGGGCGCATCATTGTGCTTAAGCTCCGTTTCAATCGCCTCAAACTCAGCGCAAATCTCGTCACGCAAACGACGAAACCACGCCGTGGCCTGTTTCTTTTTCTCGTCAATCGTCATTCCCTGAACTCCCAGTCTCTTTGTCTTGCTGCCTCCGCCACCACGATCCCTGCACTCATCGCCACATTCAGCGAACGCATGCCGTTCCGCATGGGGATCGTGATGGTCGCATCCATCTGTCCGTAAAGCGCGCGTGGTGTGCCCGCCGATTCACTGCCTAACATCACATAATCCTCGGGCGCAAAACGCACATCGGTGTAGCGATGTTCGCCATCGGTCTCGAGTAGTAATAATCGTGATGGGGGCATCGCCCCCAAACCCCCTCCCTTCGGGCTCGCTTGCGCTACGCGTCGTGCTTCATCCATCTGCATACGATAATCCAAAAACGCCTGCCAATTCACATGGCGTAAATACTGGGCTTTGTGAATGTAATCCATCCCCGCGCGTTTGAGCTTCGCAGCATCAAGCGGAAAGCCGCACGGCTCGATGACATGCACCACACACCCCAAACACGCCGACAGGCGCAAGATTGCCCCAAAATTCTGAGCAATATCGGGCTGATATAATACAAGCTGTACCATAGGGGGTAAAGGCTAGCGCACAGACAACCGACTTGCCAGATGAAAGCGCGAGAAACCCACGCGTTAAGCATAATTGTCACAGTCAGCGCGGCGGTGGGAGGGGGGCACGCGAGAATAACCCCGCTCGTAACTTGACAGGGAATCCAGCAACCGCTAGCTGCAAGCTAACATGATAGTCTCTTTACTGTTTTGAGGTTTTATGGGTCATTCCACACCCCCCACCGCGTCGTCAACCCACGCGACCGACACCACGCCGCGCCGCGACTTTCTGCTGCTGACCGCGCAGGCCATGGGCGCACTCGGTGCTGCGTCGCTCATTTGGCCGTTCGTCGATAGCATGAACCCCAGCGCCGAAGTACTTGCCCTTGCCAGCACGGAAATCGATATCAGCGCCATTGCGGAAGGTCAGGAAATCAAGGTGTTCTGGCGCGGCAAGCCCGTATTTGTGCGCCACCGCACCGCGAAAAACATCGAGGAAGCCAAGGCCGTGAACATCGCCGAGCTGCGCGACCCGGAAACGGACGATGCCCGCGTCAAAGCAGGTAAAGAAAAATGGCTCGTCATGGTCGGCGTGTGCACCCATTTGGGCTGCGTGCCGATTGGTTCGGGCGGCGGCGATTACGACGGCTGGTTCTGCCCATGCCACGGCTCGCACTATGATTCTGCCGGGCGTATTAGGAAAGGCCCAGCACCCAGCAATCTGGCGATCCCGCCTTACGAATTTTTAAGCGATACCAAGATCAAAATAGGATAATAATTCACCAGTCACCAGTCGCCAGTCACAAGAATAGGTTCGGCAACACTGGAGACTGGAGACTGCAGACTGGAGACTAAAACATGGCCCACGCACCGCAAGAAGAACAGCCCGGCGTCATCGGATGGATCGAGTATCGCCTGCCGATTTTCTCGGCACTGAACAACTCGCTCGTTAAATACCCCACCCCGCGCAACCTGAACTATTTCTGGAATTTCGGCTCCATCGCCGGCATCATGCTCGTCAGCCAGATCCTGACCGGCCTGTTTTTGGCCATGCACTACATCGCGAGCACCGCTGCCGCGTTTGATTCCGTTGAGAACATCATGCGCAACGTCAATTACGGCTGGCTCATCCGCTACATGCATGCCGTTGGCGCCTCAATGTTCTTCATGGTGACCTTCATCCATATTTTCCGCGGGCTTTATTTCGGTTCCTACAAACGCCCACGCGAATTGCTCTGGTTCATCGGTATCATCATCCTGCTGTTGATGATGGCGACCGCCTTCATGGGCTATGTGCTTCCTTGGGGCCAGATGAGCTTCTGGGGTGCCACCGTGATCACCAACCTGTTCTCGGCCTTCCCGCTCGTCGGGGAATCGATCGTGACCTGGCTGTGGGGCGGTTTTTCGGTCGATGAGCCGACGCTCAATCGCTTCTTCGCACTGCACTTCCTCATGCCGTTCCTGCTCGTTGGCGTCGTCATGATGCATTTGGTTGCCCTTCACCAGCATGGCAGCAACAACCCGACGGGGATCGACGTGAAAGGCCCGCAAGATACCATTCCGTTCCACCCCTACTACACCATCAAGGACTTCTTCGGCTTTGGCGTGTTCTTCCTTGTGTTTGCGGCGTTTGTGTTCTTCGCCCCGAACTATCTCGGTGAGCCGGATAACTACATCCCTGCCAACCCACTCGTCACTCCAAAGCACATCGTGCCGGAATGGTACTTCCTGCCATTCTATGCCATTCTTCGCGCTATCACGTTTGATATTCCGTTGTGGATTCCGGGCCTCGCGCTGATTGGGCTCACACTCAAATTACGTTACGTCGATCTCGTGCGCGCCCTCGTTGGCGGCAATAAAATCGGCGCCGTGCTGGTCTCGTTCCTGCCCAAAAAACGCATGGGTATCGTTGGTTTTTCCATCCTACTTGCGCTTGGATTGCTTGTGACCGTGATGGGCCTGGGTGGCGGCTTCATACCCTCGAAGCTGGGTGGCGTACTCGCCATGTTCGGCTCAATCCTCATCCTGTTCGCCCTGCCATGGCTCGATACCAGCCCCGTGCGCTCGTCGAACTACCGGCCGATCTACCGCGTGTTCTTCTGGGTGTTCTTCATCAACGCCCTGACCCTTGGCTATCTCGGTAGTAAGCCAGCGGAAGGTTTATACACCATCATTTCGCTCGCCTGCACCGGCTATTATTTCGCGCATTTCTTGGTCGTCCTGCCTATCGTAGGCCGCATCGAGAAGCCGCGCCCCTTGCCGGAATCGATTGCCGTTTCCGTCACCCAAAAAACTGCCCACCACTAGGAGCCTTACTCATGAAACTCACCGTTCGTTTTATGTGCGCCGCCCTGCTGATGGTGGCTAACCCTGCCCTTGCCAGCGGCAATGTGACGCCGCCCAAGCAAATGGAGTGGTCGTTTGACGGCGTGTTCGGCACCTTCGACAAACCCTCGATTCAGCGCGGGTTTCAGGTCTATAAAGAGGTCTGCTCTTCGTGCCACAGCATCAAGCGTGTGTCGTTCCGGCAGCTTCAAGGCATCGGTTTTTCGGAAGCGGAAGTGAAATCGCTCGCGGCGTCCTATACCGTGACCGATGGGCCAAATGATTCAGGCGATATGTTCGAGCGCCCCGGCCGCCCTTCGGATATCATTCCCGGCCCTTACCCGAACGAGAACGCGGCGCGCGCTGCCAATAACGGTGCCCTGCCGCCCGATTTCAGCTTGCTTGTGAAGGCCCGCCTCGATGGCGCGAATTACATCTATTCGCTGATCACTGGCTATGAACATGAAAAACCCGAAGACATGGTGCTGGCCGACGGCACGCATTACAACCCCTTTATGGATGGCCATGTCATCAAAATGGCAAAACCCCTCAATCACGAAGGTATTACCTATCAGGATGGTACGCCCGCCACGGTCGAGCAGCAAGCACATGATGTGGTGAACTTCATGCAGTGGGCCGCCGAACCCGAGATGCAGGAGCGCAAATCGATGGGTATCCATGTCATGCTGTTCCTTGCCATCATGACGACGATTTTCTACCTCGTCAAAAAACGCATCTGGAGCGACCTGCACTAGTAGCTTGTCATGCCAGCGAACGCTGGCATCCCGCTTAATAGGCTGAGCAATACATCAATCTGGATGCCAGCGTTCGCTGGCATGACAAAAGGCGCTATCAATGGAACTACTCAACGCCGCATTTTTAGGTATCGTCGAGGGCCTGACGGAGTTCCTGCCAGTCTCCTCGACCGGGCATCTCATCCTGTTCGTTGATATCCTGAAATTCAACGGGCCCGCAGGCCATGTCTTTGAGGTGGTTATTCAGCTCGGTGCCATCCTTGCTATTCTGGTCCTTTACTGGCGCAAATTCTGGGCCGTGCTCACCCATCTGCGCGAGGCGCGCGCCCAGCATTTTGTGCGTAACGTGGTGCTTGCCTTCCTGCCCGCCATGGTCATTGGCGTGTTCGCCCATGGCTGGATCAAAGCGGCATTGTTCAACCCCACCGTGGTTGCCTGGGCGCTCATTATTGGCGGCATCGCCATTCTCCTCATCGAGCGCATCAAGCCCGCCGCTACCATCCACGAAACCGAGGATATGCGCGCGAAAACTGCCCTCGCTATTGGCTTTATCCAATGCCTTGCCATGGTGCCCGGCATGTCGCGCTCGGGCGCAACCATCATGGGCGCCTTGATGATGGGGGTCGCCCGCAAAACCGCGGCTGAATTCTCATTCTTCCTTGCCATCCCGACCATGCTCGCCGCCACGACCTATGATCTCTACCGCGCGCGCGAGGCTCTAAGCATGGATGGCTTCAGCCAGATTCTGGTCGGCTTTGTAGTATCGTTCGTGGTCGCGCTAGTGGTCGTCAAATGGTTGGTGCGTTTTGTACAAACGCACGGGTTTGGCGTGTTCGCCTACTACCGCATGGCGCTCGGCGCGCTGATACTGCTCGCCGCCTAACGCGTCTGAATTCTCTAAGCTTTAGGTTTCGCACCCCACGGGTTACCCGCCAGTTCTTTGGCATTACCACGGCTCGCACGTACGGTATCAAACACGCTCATGGCTTGGGCTACCATACTGCCTGCATCATTAGCATTGGCGGGCAGCAGCATTGTTGTGCTGTTTTTCGCGAGCTTCTCGAAGGCGCCGACATATTGCTCGGCAATACGCAGGGAAATGGCATCTTCACCCCCCTCACGCGAAATCGCTGCCGCAATGAGTTCAATCCCTTTGGCCGTTGCTTCCGCCACCGCGATGATCGCCTCAGCCTCGCCCTTCGCGCGGTTGACCTGATCGGTCAGCGCCGCCTCGGAATTCAGCACCACTTCCTGCTTTTGTCCTTCGGCCATATTGATTTTCGATTGACGAAGCCCCTCAGACTGCAGGATTTCCGCCCGTTTCTGGCGCTCGGCCGCGACTTGCAGCTCCATCGCCTTGAGCACGCTTGAGGGTGGGGTAATGTTCTTGATCTCATAGCGCATACACTGGATACCCCAGGTCTGCGACGCCTGATTGATGGCCGTGACAATATTTGAGTTCAGCTGCTCGCGCTCCTCGAAACACTGGTCAAGGCTTAGCTTACCAATCTCCGAGCGCATGGTGGTTTGGGCCAATTGGCTCACCGCATAAATCGGGTTGCTGACGCCATACGAAGCCTGCTGTGGGTCAATGATGCGCAAATACAGCACGCCATCCATCATCATCGTCACATTATCACGGGTGATGGCGGGTTGCTCTTGCACCTCATGCGCAAATTCCTTGAGCGAGTGGCGATAGGCGATTTTTTGCGTGATGGGGTTCAAGAAATTAAGGCCAGGCTCGAGAATCATCTGGAAGCTACCAAAACGCTCGACCACCCAGGCCTGTTGCTGTGGCACGATCTTGATGCCCTTGAATACCATGAGCAGGCCAAGAAAGGTAATAGCGGTAAAAATCAACGATTCCATGGCGAGCTCCGGGTGGGTTAGTTTTTGGGAATGACGTGCAGCAAGGTGCCTTCCACTTTGCTAATGGTCACGAATGTGCCCGATGGCAAAACATCGATGATGACGTCCTCGGCCAAGCGCGCACGCATGATGGTACCCGACCATTTCACCTGCCCTTCGCGCGTGCCAGCAAGGCCACCGCCGATCACTTCAGCTTGCGTGCCTACCATGTTGGAATAGACCGGCCCACGAATTTTCTTAAGTTTTTTCCACAGCAGCATTGCGCTCACGCTGGTGAACAAAAAGAACAGCGCAAACTCAAGTAGTAGATTTTCGGGCGCAATCAGCCCGATCTCGACCGCACCGCCCACCAGCAGCGCTGCAATCCCAGCAAAAAGAAACCCAATCCCCGGCATGCCGAACATCTCGATACCGATGAACACGGCACCACCGAGTAACCACAACGCTGTTACAGACATCGCATCACTCCTTTCATGTGGATTAGTGCCTGAGCATATGCCCAAGCCCCTAGCCACGCAAATTAATGTGCCGCCGCAGGCTTGGCCGCCTCAGCGCCAGCGGCAGCGGGTGCTGCTTCGGCAGGTTTTGCACTGGCCACCGGCAGCTTGCCCGGGCTATCCGACTGGCTGTTGAGGTAAGCAATCAGGTTCGCGCGGTCCTGGTCTTTGCTGATACCGGCAAAGCTCATGATCGTGCCTTTGACCCATTTGTTCGGGCCCCACAAAAAGCCATTCAGCTCATCGAAATTCCAGTTCTTGTCGCCGTGCGACTTGAGCGCGCCGGAGTAGTTGAAATCACCGATGCTAGCCACTTTGCGATTGACCACACCCCAGAGTTTCGGTCCGATTTTATTCGCACCGCCTTTTTCAACGATATGGCAGACTGAACATTTCTTGGCGAATAATTCACCGCCTGCGGCCACATCCGCCGTCGCATACAAGGCAGAAATATCGGCAGGGCCAGTGGGTGCCGCCGCACCGCCGCCAGCAGGCGCTTCGGTCACTTCTATGCTGTAGCCACGTTTTTCTTCGTGGTGAGCACCAGCATGGGCGGGCCCGCCAAAATACAAAAATTCCGTCGCTTTGCCTGTGACCATACCAATCAGGCCTGCCACCAGCACCGCCGCGGCAATTTTGTTTCCATTCAAGTTCGACATTCGCTTTCCGTCCGTCATGTGTTTTGTTGTCATTCGATGCGTGGTTGGCTATTGCTTCTTCCACGCAAATCGGCGGTATCATACACACCGCACGCCCGCAACCCCTTTACGTGAGAAAGTTGCTCATGTCGGTCCTGATTGTGATTCCTGCGCGCATGAAAGCCACGCGCCTGCCCGGTAAGCCGATGGCCCTCATCGGCGGCGTGCCGATGATTGTGCAGGTCATGCGCCGGGCGATGGAAGCCGCCATCGGCAGCGTTATCGTCGCCTGCGATGGCGAGGAAATTGCCAGTGCCGTGCGCGAAGCGGGCGGGGTTGCCGTGGTGACTGACCCAAACCACCCCAGCGGCTCCGACCGTATTTGGGAAGTGGTAGCTGCGCTTGAGGGGGGCCTTACCCCCCACGCTGCGCTTCCCCCAGCCGCACGCGGCTCGCTTATGCTACGCACGGCTCAATCGAAGTACGATATCATCATTAATCTGCAAGGCGATTTGCCGACCTTCGAGCCCAAACTCCTGCATGATCTGCTTAAGCCGCTCGAAAATCCCGCCGTGGATATCACCACGCTTGCCGCTGAAATCACCCGCGATGAAGAACATGAGAATCCCTCGGTGGTGAAGGCAGTCATTGCCTTGAAAGATAATGAAAAATCAGGCCGTGCCCTCTATTTCACTCGCTGCTCGGCCCCCGCCAATGCGGGCCCACGTTATCACCATATCGGCGTCTATGCGTACCGCTATGAAGCGCTCAAATCATTCGTCTCGCTGCCGCCAAGCCCGCTTGAGCTGCGGGAAAAGCTTGAGCAACTGCGTGCGCTTGAGGCGGGATTACGCATTGACGTCAGCGTGGTCGATACGGTACCACTCGGCGTCGATACGCCCGAAGACCTAGCACGGGCGCGCGCCATCATCGAAAACGCGTAAGCGTTACTTAAGGAGCTTAAATCAAATGACGACACCTAAACCTTACGATGTGGTTGCCATCGGCAACGCGATTGTCGATGTCCTCGCGTTTTGCGACGATGCCTTCATCACCGCGCAGGAAATGCGTAAAGGCACCATGCAGCTGATTGATGCGCCGCGCGCCGAGCAGCTCTACAACGCGATGGGTCAGGCCACCGAAGTGTCAGGTGGTTCAGCCGCCAACACGCTTGCCGGCATGGCGGATCTGGGCGCAAAAACCGCCTTCATCGGCAAAGTGAATACGGATGAGCTGGGCAAAATCTTTCGCCACGACATGAACGCCATTGGCGTCGAGTTCAACACCCCCGTCGCCACCAACGGTGTGCCAACCGCCCGCTGCCTCATTGCCGTGACCGGCGATGGCCAACGCACCATGAATACCTTCCTCGGTGCTGCCGGTGAAATTCATACCGACGATGTCGATGTGAAGCTCATTCAGCAAGCCAAGATTTTTTATGGCGAAGGCTATATGTGGGACCTTGAGGTCACCAAAGCCGCCTTGCGCCACGCGTTCGATAGTGCGCGCGCTGCTGGCACAAAAATCGCCTTCACACTTTCAGATGTTTTCTGTGTCGAGCGCAGCCGCGAGGACTACCTTGCGATGATCGAGAACGACTTTGATATTCTGTTTTGCAACCATGATGAAGCACAGGCCCTTTACCCCGGCAAAACCTTCGAGCAAGTCCTTGATTTACTGCAGGGAAAATGCGATGTCGTGGCCATCACCTGTGGCAGCAAAGGCTCCATTATCCTGACGCCGAACGCGCGCATTGAAGTCGCCGCCATTTGGGTGCATGAGGTCGTCGATACGACCGGCGCGGGTGATCTCTATGCTGCTGGGTTCCTCTATGGCCTGACGCGTAATTTGCCGCTTGCCGAATGTGGCCGCCTTGGCTCCGCCTGCGCGAGCGACATCATCACCCATCTGGGTGCCCGCGCACAAAAACCCCTCAAGCGCTTGCTTGCTGCTTAGACGTTCTACTGCGTTAGCATCATAACTTCCGAACTCTCCCCGCCGTCATTGCGAGGAGGCCTTCAGGCCGACGCGGCAATCCATCTTTCTTTCTGTGGCTAAAATGGATTGCTTCGCTAAGCGCTCGCAATGACGTTCGCGGAAATTGCTGAGTTAAAACACTATAATGAATAGCAGATGGTTAGCGGTGCGTAGCGTAAGCGAGCCGAGCGAAGCTCGGAGGGGGTAAGGAGCAACGCGACATAGGGGGCGATGCCCCCTTCAATCAAACCTTAACTGCTAAAAGCTACTCGGCGCAGGCGAAATCACCTTCAAGCTGCTGCCGCGCACCTGCATCACGGCTAAGCCACGCTGCACCTGCCCATTGGGCCGTAAGCGGAAAATACCGTTCGCAGGCCCAGCAAACCCAGCGGGGTTCGTCAGGTTCGTGGTGTCAAACGGGCGGCCCGAGGTCGCGAGTGTGACGGCCAATGCCACCGCATCATAGGTCAGACTCGCTAGGCGCGGCGGTGCATACTGATAGGTTTCTTTAAACCGCGCATCGAATTGGCTGGTAAGCTCAGGCGGGCTGGAAGCGACCCACGCCGAATCAAGGTTCACGCGGCGCAGCAGGTCCGCATCATCCCACAAGCCAGTGCCTAAGAATTTCGTCGTACTTGGCTTCACACCACGGGCGCTCAGGCCCCGCAGAATGGTATCGAGCGTGGTGCCACCTTCAGGAATCAGCAGCGCATCAAACGCAGGGGCTTTGCCCGCCACAATCAGGCGATCAAGGGCGGCATCAATCCCCGAGCCTTGCGGCGTGTAGCGCCCCTGTGCGGCCAACTTGAAGCCTTGCTTTTCTGCCGCTTCGGTGGCTGCTGCCACCACAATATCGCCAAGCGGGCCACTGGGGGCCAGCACCGCCACGCGCGGCTTGCCGTTGGTAATGGCATAGCTCACCACTCGCTCGGCCTGCTCGGCGGGCGAGAAACCAAATATGTAAGTGCCGGGGCTTGCCTGCGCGCGGTTGTTCGAAAGGCTGAGCACGCTGATGTTTTTTTCACGGGCAATGGCGCTGCTGGCCTTCGTTGCATCCGAGAACAAGGGGCCGATGATGAATTCCGCCCCATCATCGACGGCCTGCTGCATCGCGCGCGCAGCCTGCTCGGGGGTGTCGCCGGTATCCTTCGGCAATAGCTCGACACGCACCGTGTGCTGACGTGGCGACAACCGTGCATATTTATCGAACAACGAGACCGTTGCCGCATCCTCGAAGGCTTTGCCCAGTTCGCTGCTGCGGCCCGAAAGCGGCAACAGCAGGCCAATTTTCACGACTTTCTGATTGGCGGCTATTTCCCCGTCAATCGCTGTCCCTGCATTGCTGTAGGGGCTGATGGTGCTGCTCGTCGTCAGGGTTTGCTTTTGGCTGGGTGCACGCTGGGCGGTCGTGTTGCTGTACGGGGTTTTGGCCACGCAGCTTGACAGCATCAGGGCCGCGACTCCATAAACAACCAATGCGTACCAACGATGCGTGCGGTTCATCTGCAACCCTTCAAAGCAAAACTAGTCATACTAATTACATAGTCGGTTCAATTTTATATTCCCCATGAGGCGAAAATGGGGAACTTTGAGAACCGCAACGCAAGTGTACAAAAAGTACATGCGTAGCGGAAGCGCAGAAGTTTCTAATTTGCAGCCATGGGGAATGTAAAAGTGAATTGACTATAACATGAGATAGGCGGGTATGTCTTCTAGCAAACTGAATGATGAAAGCAACCACGGACGCGGCGAGTTGTTTCTGGTCGCCACGCCCATTGGCAACCTGAAAGATATCACCCTGCGCGCCCTCGAGGTGCTTGGCAAGGTTGATCGTATCGCCTGCGAAGACACACGGGTCAGTGGTGGCCTGCTTGCCCATTATGGCATCAAGGCGCCGCTCATTGCCTACCATGCCCATAACGAAGCGACCGCAAGCGAAACCTTGCTGAGCCAACTCACGGCAGGCGCGCGCATCGCCCTTATTTCGGACGCGGGAACGCCCTTACTATCCGACCCCGGGGCACGGTTGGTGAACGCCGCGATTGCTGCCGGTATCCGTGTCACCCCAATCCCCGGCGCCAGCGCGTTGCTGAGCGCCCTAAGCATTGCGGGCCTATCCGCCGAATCATTTTACTATGGCGGTTTTTTGCCCAGCAAAACCGGCGCGCGCTCCGCAGCCTTGGCAAGCCTTGGCACCATTCCCGCCACCATGGTGTTCTACGAAGCACCCCACCGCCTGCTTGATACACTCGCCGCCATGCACAGCGCGTGGGGCGAGCGCGAGGCCGCCGTCGCCCGCGAGCTGACCAAGCTCTATGAAGAATGCGTGCGCGGGTCGCTGACTGACGTGATTGCCCACTTTACGCAAGCGGCCCCACGCGGTGAGTGCGTC
>CAZOFC010000004.1:28029-29465 GCA_964578965.1 uncultured Azospirillum sp. | reverse complement strand
GTTGCTGTGGTTCTCATTGAGGTAATTACTGGTCTGCGACTGGCTCCAATCCGGGCAGGGATGTGGCAGCGTGAGGGTTTTGCTTGACGGGTCATAGACCGCCTGTTTGTCGCTCGGCGTGAAATTATCGCATGCGGTAAGGCTCGTCGCCAAAAGCACTACCCAACCAGTAGAGTTCATCTTCATGCGCGCCCCTCTCATCGTAGCAAGAACCCGGCATTACCACCCACGCCCGAGAAGGCTGCGGCCGGTGATTCAGGTGCCGGTGGGTTCGCCACCACCGCGCCTTTTGCGGAATCCGGCTTCATTGGCGTTTCGCCGGTCAAGCGGCCAAGCACAATGCGTTCAAAGTCATTGGCAGGGGTCAGTCCATCGAGTGGGGTTTGCAGCTTCGATGGGTCATCCACCGGCGCCACAATATACGGCGTGATAAGGATGACGAGTTCCGTCTGGTCGTTCCTGAAGGAGGTTGAGCGGAATAACGTACCCAGAATCGGCACATCGCCAAGGAAGGGGAATTTCGAAATATTATTCGCATTATCCGCGCGCAACAGCCCTGCCACCGCAAAGGTCTGGCCCGAGCCAAGATCCACCGTTGTCGAGGCGCGGCGTGTGGTGATCGAAGGCACCGAAACGCCCGTGGTGGTGGTCACGCGGTTATCTTCGGATAGTGCACTGACTTCCGGCAGCACGGTGAGGCTGATTTTATCCTTACTCAGCACAATCGGGGTGAACTGCAAACTCACCCCGAACTGGCGGTATTCAATCGTCACCGTATTGTTCTGGCCCTGCACCGGAATCGGGATCTCACCACCAGCCAGGAAGCTCGCCTGTTGGCCCGAGCGGGTGGTCAGGTTCGGTTCCGCAAGCACGCTGATGAGCCCATCCGCCTCAAGCGCATCGATCGCCACATTCAGGTTCGTCTGGCCATCATTGAAGCCACCGATCAGGCTGTTATCGCCACCGGCCGAGCGGTCAAAGCTGTTGATTGCGCCGCCCGCGTTGATGGTGTTGCCCAAGAAGTCACGCCCCTGCCCAAGACCGAACACGAAACTGCCGGTATTGATCAGGCTCTCCCAGTTAATGCCAAAGCGCTTGAGTTCCGAACGGCGCAGCTCCACGACGCGCACCTTGAGCATCACCTGGTCGCCAGCACTCGTATCCATCATGTTGATGACTTGCTGCCGCTCGCCCGATAAAAAGCCCGCCGCGAGGCGTTGTAATTTCTCCGACAACACCGGCGATTCGACTTTGCCCTTGAGGACAATCGCGTTGTCGGCCGAAGTCGCGCTCACCTTGGCGCCGGGGTTCATTTCATTGAGCGCGCGGGTAAGGCGGCTCAGGTTGTGGGTCACGTTCACGGTGCCTTGCAAAATGACATTATCCTTGGCATCGACGGCAAGAATACTGGTCTCGCCCACCCCACGCCCCGCGAC
>CAZOFC010000004.1:24214-28019 GCA_964578965.1 uncultured Azospirillum sp. | reverse complement strand
AAACGTGGCGAAATCACCTGCACATCGGCGATTGCAGGGTCAGCAATCGCGACCGAGACAGCCGGCGCCGACAATTGCACCGGCGTACCTTTGTTGATCTCAACCTGAATCGCACCACCGAGTGCACTGTAAAAATCCTGCCCAGCCGCAGGCTTGGCCACACTGGCATGGCTCACCATCACCCCAACCAGTGCGAGCGCGCCGGCAATGAATTTCACGGTGTTTCGCTTATGGCTCACGGGGCGTCTCGCTGTTAGGGGGACCAAACTGCACCTGCGTGCGCTCGCTGCCACGAATCACCGTGACCTGACTGCCCGCCGCATCCTCGGGCGAAATCAGGCGGCTCACTTCCGTGTCGCGCGTCACATTCGGTGCGGAAGAATCACTGGTTGCCGGAGGTTCAGCAGGGTTGGCGCCGCCATTATTACGCAAAATATCGTCAAGGCTCTCAGGTTCACCCGCGGTAATGTCGCCAGTCGCCACCGGGGGTGTCACCACCGCGGGTTTTTTGCTGCTGGCAAGGCTACGTAAAGAGAGTGAAATCTTACCCAGATCCTTCGCAAGGTTGATTTCTTCCGCTTGCTTTGGCGTCACTTCCAAGGTCACGGTTTTGGCAAGCACCGCTTTATTTTCCGGGTTATCGAGGCGCTGATCCACCGCCAGCACGCGCACATCCTCGATGAAGGTCTCGCTCGCGCGCGACTGCACCGACTGGCGCGACACTGCATGCGTTAAAATCAGATCGACACGGTCACCGGGGAAAATGAACCCGGCATTCCCGCTTGTTGAATCCACCGCGATGGAAACTGCACGCTTGCCCGCATCCAGCACGGCCGCCATGAAGCCACCTTCGGTCGAGCGCACCAGCTGGTTTTTGAGCATCGGCTCGCCTTTGGCAAAGGCGCGGCGCGCGACTGCACCATCAAAATCCGTCAGCTTGCTGTTCTCGTTGGTCAGCATCGCATCGGTGATATTTTCCTTGGGCCAGTCGGCGAGTGCAAGGTGCGTATCGGCACGCACAAATTGCCCAGCCACAATATCGGCATTCGCCACAATGACCTGCAAGCGTGGGGCCTCTGGTTTCTTCTCACCCTTGAAAGAGAGCGCCCCGCCCAGAAGGACGAGGATCACAAAAGCGAGAATGACGAGTGAGCGTTTTGGCATAAACCTCGTGATGAAAAGTCCGTCTATGATGTAGCACAAATTTTAGTACATCGCATCTGAAAATCGCGAATCAAATCACGATAATTGCGTGAATTATCGTCATATTTTAGTAAAGCGCGACGCAACTGTCACAGTGGCCGCGAAGTCACTTAAGCATGGCTTGCATTTGCCGTAGCAGGCGTCGGCGTACGCGGCAGGCGCACAGGCGCACCGAATAAATAGCCTTGGAACATATCGACCTGAGCAGCCATCAGCATCTCATGCTGTGGGGTGTTCTCGACCCCTTCGGCGAGCACACTCACGCCATGGCTGTGGCTGATGCGCACAATCTCCTCTAGCAGGCCTTGCGCGCGCTCGGGCTTCATGCCGACCCCAAACGTGCCATCAAGCTTCACAAAGGCCGGGCGGATTTCACTGAGCAACGCCGCAAGCCCATCGCTCGTGCTTACATCATCAAGCGCCAAAGCAAAGCCACGCGCACGGCAATAGCTGGCAATCGATTTCAGCTTGGTCATGTCACGCGCATAATCGCCAAGCGGCACATCGAGCACCACCGAGGCCGGGCGCACATGCATGCGCGTCACTGCTTGGCTCAAGCCATCGAAATAGACTTCCGGGCGGTGAATGAAGCCCGTGAGGAAGTTGATGAAAATATAGCCCTCAAGGTCGCTGCCAACAAAACTTTCAATCGCCTGTTTGTGCAACAAGCGGTCGAGCTGATACTCCATGTGTAGCACATGCGCCGCTTGCATGATTGCGCCACCGCCAAGCACACCACCATCCGCCGCCTCGATGCGCGCGAACGCCTCAAACCCTACCTGCTTGCCGCGCCGATCGAGCACGCGCTGCATATAGCAATCAAGCCTGCCATGCTGCACCGAATCGACCAGCCACAGATTCGCCGCCACCGTATTAATTTCTGAGAGCGGACGAAGGGCGGCCATAATTTCGCTCAAAGGCGGCAGTTCTTCCCCGGCAATCACCGCGACGCGGTGGCCCGTCGCCCCACCCGCTTGCTTTGCTAATTGGCTCGCATGGGGTTGCCACGCGGCCTGCCATGCAGGGCCGACCTTACAGGCCATGAGTGTATGTTTTTGCTGCACCGGGCCAAAGCCTGATAGTGACGCGGCGTTGGGCCCTTCCACCACCAGCCAATAGCTTGAATCCTGCGCCCAGACCGAAAAAAACGGATGCTGATCTGCCACAAATAATCCTATTCCGCCGGGGGTGAACGAACGAGTCCACTATGCGCAAAAATGAAACAAATAGCAAGTTGCCAACATGTCGCAGTTGCGTCAAATATCATTCAATTTTTAGCGAATGGGTTTGCACAACATGATTGTTGTTGATTCAGGCTTAGGTGGAATTTCGGTGGTGCGTGCGCTCGCCCGCCTCGATCCTACACGCGCCATCACCTATGTCGCGGATACGGCTGGCTTTCCTTATGGTGCACGCAGTGTGGATGACATCAATGCCCGCGCCCAACGCCTCATCACCGCGCTTTTGGCACAGCACCCCACCCCGCCCGTGGTGCTTGCGTGCAATACACTTTCTACCTTGTGCCTCGATTCGCTGCGCAGCGCGTTTGCGGTGCCCTTCGTTGGCACCGTGCCTGCCGTGAAAACCGCGGCGCAGGTTTCCACCTCGCGTCGCTTCACCTTGCTTGCCACCCCCAACACCGCCAGTAGCGCCTATAGCCGTGATCTCATTGCGCAGTTCGCCAGCGACTGCGTGGTCGATAATTATGGTGCACCCGAACTGGCGGCGATGGCAGAGCGCATGATGCTTGGGCAATCCGTTGCTGACGATGCACTGCGCGCCGAGCTCGCCCCCGCCTTCTTTGATGATACGCGCGGGCGAACCGACAGCATCGTGCTGGGTTGCACCCATTACCCACTCATCACCGAGGCGCTTTCGCGCGTCGCCCCCTGGCCCGTCACCTGGATTGATTCGAGCAACGCCATTGCCAAACGTGCGCTGTCGCTTAACGAGAGCGTGGATACACAGCAAGCCTCCATCGCCTATGTCACCCGCGCGGAGGATGTCGCCCGTTACCGCGAGGTATTTGCCCGCGAAGGCTTCGCGGATGTGCAGGCACTCACGCTTTCGTAAAGCGCAGCGGGCGGGTCAGTGTCTGAAGCTGTTTGCCAACGGGCGATACCTCACCCGCAATCGCGCTTGCAATCATCTCGGCGGCAAGTGGTGCACTCAGCAACCCGCGCGAGCCATAGCCAGTTGCCACATACAATCCATCATCGACCGCGCCGATGATGGGTAAGCGGTCGGGCGTGGTGCAGCGAATACTACTGCGGCCAGCTATCGCCTCCCCGTGCATCCAATCAGGGAGAATTTCTTCGAGCGCGGATTTGTTCTCGGCATGCCGCGTATCATTCACCTCGGTCATCGCATCGCGGTGGTAAGTAGCCCCAACCAGATAGGAATTATTAGAAGGTGACCTTGTCCCCTTCGCTTCGCTTACCCCATGCTCGCCACGCGGCTCGCCATGGGAGGCTACGCGAGGCTCACTCAATGGTATAACATAGCCTTTATGGCACAAAATGCTGCGCAAACGCGGTGCATCATTACCTTGCGTAAACAGGCTCACTTGCCCACCCACACACCCCAGCGTTATCCCATATTC
>CAZOFC010000004.1:0-24204 GCA_964578965.1 uncultured Azospirillum sp. | reverse complement strand
GCGTCGCCGTTTCATACGCGGCGGTGATGCAGCAAGCCTCGCTATCATATACAGCGCCATCCGTGGTGGTGATGCGCCATGCCGATCCCACACGGGTGAGCGAGTCGGCAGCCGTTTGTGTGTGCACTGTAATGTTCTCATGCTGCAGCAATGCTGCGCATAATTCGGCCGGGTTCAGCCATGTGCCTTGCGGGAAATAGGCTGCACCGGTGCGAAGTGGAACGCCCGCCACCTCGCTTGCCGCATCGCGGTCGAGCCAGTGCACAATGCTTCCATCAATTTCGTGGGTGTGTGGCAAATGCTGCAACAGCTGTTCTTCTTCGGCGTGGCGTGGCAGGCGCAGCATGCCGCATTGCGCATGCTTAAATTGCAGGCCTTGCCTTTGCCAATGCGCCAGTTGACGCAGCGCAAAGCCATAGGCGGTGAAATACCACGCACTCGCCCCGCCCCATTGTTTCGTGATTTGCGGGAACAGCACCCCCGCCGCATTGCCTGATGCACCGCTAGCAATCGCCGCGCGCTCCAGTAGCGTGACCACATAGCCACGTTCGGCCAGCGCTCGCGCCAGCGTTGCACCAGCGATGCCACCTCCTGCGATAAGAACACTCGATTGTGCCGCGCGTAGCGCAAGCGAGCTGCCTTCACTCCCTCCCCCATCGGGGGAGGGCAAATCCTCCGAAGCCTTGGGCGAAGGAGGATAGGGTGGGGGCACGAGTGACAACGCCTGAGCTTCATAACGCCCCCCACCTAACCTCCCCCCGATCGGGGGAGGAACGACAGTACTCGCGGCATCTTCACTGGCGACTGGCGACTGGCGACTCATCACTCCAACACTCATCTCGCGCTTACGGCCAAAGCCTTGCGTTTTTCTCACCGTGAAGCCCACTGCCTCAAGCCCGCGCCGCACATGGCTTGCCGCGGTGAAGGTGGCAAAGGTCGCGCCCGGTGCGCTTAAGCCACGCATCTGCTGATAAATTGCCTCGCTCCACATCGCGCTATTTTTTGCGGGCGAGAACCCATCCAAAAACCAGGCGTTGATTCCGTTATGACGTCGACTATTTTGACGGTGCGTAGGCTCTGCCGAGCCGCGTGGCGAGCCGGGGGTAAGCGTAGCGTAAGGGGCAAAGGGCCCCCTACTTAGATTAAGTTCCGCCAACATCTCTTCCACATCACCAAAACATAGCGTGAGGCTGACGTCACCTAGATGCACGCGGTGAATGCCCGGCAAGCGCAGCGGATAGGCCCGAATCAATTCCTCAGCTTCGTTTGCCAGTTCGGGCTGCTGGGCAAGTAACTCGCGCAATTGTTCTGGCGTGAAGGGGTATTTTTCAATCGCAATGTAATTAAGCCTCGCACCAGGCGCCGCCGTGGCACGAAATGCTTTCAGAGTGACCAAAAAGTTCAACCCGGTCCCAAACCCCAGCTCGGCGATGGAAAAGTTATTACAAGCATTCGCTGATGGGGGTATCACCCCCAAACCCCCTCCCTGCGGGCTCGCGCCGTAAAGCGCTACGCAGGGATTTCCAAGTCCATTGGTGTTCTCAGTCATCCACCTTGCGGGCAGCCCATTGCCGCGTAAAAATACATGTTCTGTTTCGGCAATTCCCCCCGCGCGCGAGAAATATACGTCGTCAAACGCGGTCGAGATCGGCGTGGCATCGCGCCATTCAAGCGTGGGTAAAGGCACATGGGCGCTGAGTTTGGTCATGCGCGTTTCTTACTGCGCGCAATCATCTACAGCAACAGGTAAGGCAACGCGTAGCCTTCCATGGCGAGCCGCTTGCGGAGGGGGGGGTATCGCTGTTTTTAGATGGGTCCCCGCCTACGCGGGGATAAACTCCGGCGGCGATGCCCCCTACAATGAAACACAACTGCCCATCGTGGCAAATAGGTTGCAAATCGCAAAAAACAGGCGTATTGCCCGGGCTTGGTTGCCATTTACCCTGCGCGGTGGCGCCTGTTATGGCAAGAAAGCAGCTTATGCCGATGAACCTATCACGCATCAAACATGCCCTTTTGGGCAAACCGCTTGACCCCTTCCGCGCCGATACGCGCCATCATCTGGCGCTGGTTACGTTTTTTGCCTGGGTCGGCATCGGCGCTGATGGGCTTTCCTCTGCCAACTATGGCCCCGAGGAGGCCTTTCTGGCCCTCGCCGGGCACACGCATCTGGCCATTTTCCTTGCCATCGTCACGGCCTTCACCGTCTTTCTCATTGCCGCGGCTTATACGCAGGTCATCGAGCTGTTCCCCAATGGTGGTGGCGGCTACCGCGTGGCGAGCACCCTGCTTGGCCCCAAAACCGGGCTAGTTGCGGGCGGTGCACTGCTGATTGACTATGTCCTAACCATCGCCATCTCGATCGCCAGCGGCGTGGATGCGCTGTTTTCCATGCTGCCATCCGTATTCCATGATTATAAATTGCTGCTCGCCTTCATCATGACGGGCCTACTGACCTACATGAACCTGCGCGGCATGAAAGAATCAGTACGGTTTTTATTGCCCATTTTTCTCGGCTTCGTGGTCACCCACGCAATTCTCATTATTTGGGGGATTTACGACCATTCTGACGGGCTTTCCGCGTTGGTACCCAATGCGGTGAACGAAACCCACACCATGGCCAGCGAGATTGGCTGGTTTGCGGTTCTGGCCCTGTTTTTCAAAGCATTCTCGCTGGGCGGTGGTACCTATACCGGGCTTGAAGCCGTCAGCAACTCGATGAATAATCTAGCCGAGCCGAAAGTGCGCACCGGCAAAGCCACCATGTGGGCGGTGGCGTTCTCGCTCGCGCTCGTCGCAGCGGGTATCATCACCTTGTATCTGTTGTGGGATGTTCAAAAAGTCGAGGGCGAGACCTTGAACGCCTCGGCCTTCAAACTAGTGACGGCGAATTGGGAACTGTTTGGCATGAATGTCAGCAACGAATTCACTGGCATGGCCCTGATTTTTGCAGCGGGCTTACTGTTTGTGGCGGCGAACACCGGCTTCATTGCTGGCCCCAACGTCATGGCCCTTATGGCGGTGGATCGGTGGTTGCCGCATATGTTCTCAGCACTGTCGAACCGCCTGGTCACCAAAAATGGCGTGCTGCTCATGGGTGGCATGGCCATTGGCGCGCTCTTCATCACCGGCGGCGAGGTCCATTTGCTGGTCGTGATGTACTCCATCAACGTCTTTCTCACCTTCACCCTCTCGCTCGCCGGCATCACCCGCCATCGCTGGCGCGAGCGCAAGAATCCTCGCACATGGCACAAGCTATTCGTCGTCTTTCTTGCGCTCATTGTCTGCGCCACCATCCTCATGGTCACACTTATCGAGAAATTCGGCCATGGCGCTTGGAAAACCGTGCTCGTCACAGGTGCCATCATCGTCATCGGCCTGCTCATCCGCCGCCATTATGATGGGGTGAGTAAGCGCATGGCGGAAATTGAGGCCGAGCTCGGTGGCGCCATGTTTGGTAATTCAAGCGGCAAACCGATGCCCGAAGAGAAACCGAAGATGGACCCACGCCAACCCACCGCCGTGTTCCTCATTGGTGGCTCCTCAGCACCCGGCATGCACACCTTCTTGTGGGTGCAACGCTTATTCCCGGGCGTATTCAAAAACTTTGTGTTCGCAAGCGTCGGCGAAATCGATACGCAGGAATTCTCGGACGAAGATAGCTGGCATTCCCTTCGCCGCGACACCAAAACCATGCTCAAGCAATATGTCGATTTCTGTACCCTGCGCGGCCTGCCCGCCACCTATTACCATGATTATGGCACGGACGTGATTGAAACCGTGAGCCGCCTCACCGAGCGCATTTCGGCTGATTTCCCGCATACGGTGTTCTTCGCCGCGAAGCTTATTTTCGAGAAGGAGAATTACTTCACGCAAATTCTGCACAACCAGACCGCCTACATGGTGCAAAAACGCCTGCATACCAAAGGGCAAAATTTGATTATTATGCCGATGAAAATCTGATGCAAAAAGCCGCTAGCATGCCAGCTGTTGAAACACCTTCAGCACCAACGCAACCGAACGAATCTCAGTCGGCTGAGCCACCCGTCGCATGGGAAGAATTTCTTGAGGATGAAGGCGATTGCTGCGGTGGCTGCAACCATAAGCCTCGTTAAAATTGAAATAGATGAAAGATGAGAATCCTTGCGTAGCCTTCCATGGCGAGCCGAGCTATGCTCGGCGGGAGCTCGAGGGCGAAGGGCCCTCGTCAGCGCGTGAAGCGCTTAAAAACTAGCCTACCGTGCTGCAATGCCCATCGCATTCAGGGTATGAAGGGCAGCCAAGCTTTGTTCGTTCATCAGGCTGCTCACGCTCGCGCTTGGCGCGTCAATCGTCGTGCTCGGCGTCATGCCATCCGCCATGCAGGCATCGGCGCTTGCAGGCTTCACGGGTGCGCCGTGCGGGGCGGGGCTGATGGGTCGTTGCTCCACTTTAGGCTGGGCCTCCGCCGTTGGCCGCTCGGCCACCTTGGGGCTTTCGACCAGACCGATTTGCGTATCATTCGCTGGGGTTGGAAGCGTTTGGGCCGCAACTTCTTCTTTGCTCGCAACGGCTGTTGGCTGAGCGGGAACAGATAGCGATTGATAGACGCGCTGAAGATGCGGAATATACTGCGTCTCCCAGATCTGGTCGAGGCCGGGTGCCAAGTAATGCAGCAATTGCGGCTCGCCTGCATACTCCACCTGTTTCAGTTCAGCAAAGCGCGAAATCACTTCGCGGAAGCGCTCGTTGCTGCTGTGATAGCCACTTTTCGCATAGCGCGACCCTTCGACCGAAAGTGTGTCGTAGGCATGCTGCACCATGAACTGGAAATCACGCGCACTGCGCAGATACGGAAACAACCCATCGACGGTGATGCCCTGTGGCGCGAGCCACTCATTGGCACTCGCCATCACCGCCGCTTTTTCCTGGTCGTTACCTGCCTTATAGGCATTAAAGAATTTCTCGAAGGTCGCAAACTGCTCGGGCACACCGAGCACGCTTTGCAGGTTCGCAAACCGCGCCGCATCACTCAGTGCCAGCGCATCAATCGTTTTTACTTGTTCAGGCGTGAACTGCTCGGGCCATAAATTATGGGCGACTTCATGCACAAAGGTGCGCATCGACCCCTTGAGGTCGCCCCGGCCTGAAAAATAAATCCGATAGGTGCCGGTAGTATCGCGCAAATCATTGGCCGCCTTGCGATGTAGCCCATAGATGCCGTTATATTTCGCGATGACATCGGCCGTCACATCAGGCGTGAAGCAGATCTCATAGCCGAGTTTGAACATCAGCGCACGCTGGACAGGCTCGACAAGGTTCAGCGCTTCGGCGATGCGTTTTTCTTCGGCCTTCACGGGCTCTGGCACATCAAACCGGTTGCGCACTAACGCGCGCGCATCGGCAATCGTTTTATCGATATGCGCGACCACACCCGTCTCGATTTTTTGTGCCAAGGTCGCGTGCGTATTCTTCAACAACTGGCGGCCTAAGTGCCAGTGCTCAATCTCGTTCAGACTGAAATCTTGGGTGCTCGCGTGCTTGCTCAGCTCCTTCACCTCGGCCACATAAGCGCTGTCCAAGCCGAGTGCCTTGCCAATCCCGTCGATGCCGCCGCTCAAGGCCGCTTCGCGCAACTGAATCGGGCTGATACCAATTTTGGGGGCAAGCTCGCCTAGCACCTGGTCAGGGGTTTGGGCGCGCCCACCGATATAGCTCGCCAGCGGGTTCAGGTAGCCCTGTTTGGTCAGTTTCTCACGCAACAGCAGGTAAATCGTTACCCCGTTTTGCAGGGTCTCGATGCCGACTGGGTCGCGCTCGGGCTTTTTGAGCGTGTCGCGCACAATGGCAGCAAACGGGTTCACCTTATCCTGATATTGCTTGAGCAGCTCGGGGTCGGCGCTGCCTGTCTCGGCCTGCGCTTTGAGCTTATTCACTTCCTCGGCGAGTTTATTTTTCTTCGCCTCAAGCGAGACGGGCACCAGCTGCGCGAGGTTCATCGCAATCGAGAATCGGTCCATCGATTCATAGAAGGACGGATTATTGACCGCATAGGTGAGGTGCAGTTTTTGTTTCAGCGCCACTTCATTCGCGGGCGCAAGCTCGCGCGGGTGGATGACCAAATAGGGGTCAAGGAAGAGCGAGCCATCCTTCACATGAATGCGGTTGGCCTTCACAAAATCCATCGGGTCAGCGCCAGTCAGCGCATGGTTGTTCTCATTGGTGGGCTGCGGCAGGGCTGTAGGCATGGGCGCTGGTGTGCTTGTGGTTGCAGCGGCCTCGGGCACGCGGGCAGATGCCGCGGCAAGTTCCGCCTCAAGCGCCTGCGCTTGAGGCGTTTGGTCCGTGTTTTCTGTCAGTGGTGCGACGCGCGTAACCATTAACCCCTAGCCGTTGCTATCTGTGTTTCATCGCGATGCGACACCTTATCTTCCCACGAGCCGACGGATTTATCGGTCGGCGTATTTTCATTCGCGGCGCGCGCCGCCATGGTGTCGGCAAGCGCGCGTTCCGCCGTAATGCGCGTTAGCGGTACCGCATCGTTATTCTGTGTAGCTGATTGCTGAGCACCCTCGGCCATGTCAGGCGCGAGTGATGCTGCGGGGAAATTACTTACCTTGGGCTCTGTTACCTTATCGATCACGGGTTCCATCGCCTGTGATCTCATACGACCCGCATGGCTGATCAATTTTGCCTGCATCGCCTGATCAAGCACCGTATTTTCCGAGAGATAATGCGCACTGAGATAAAGCAAGCCAACGCCCACCACGCCCAGTGCCACCAGCCCTAACACCGCGGGTAACGAAAATGTTGCCGCCGTACCGGCAGCAGTGCCGCTTGCAAGGCCCGCTGCCGCTGTTGTTGTAACTTCTGTAGGGAATGCAAAGCCAAACAGCGTGCTGGCCACTGCACCCACCAGGCCAAATACCATCGCCGCGCCGACCCCATAGGAGACTTGCTGCTTGAACTTGGCGCTCACCGCACGTGCTTTGTATGCCTCGGCTTCGAGGGCATCTTCCGTCGCGTCATCAACGCCATTCTGGTTGGTATCGGCCATAACTTAGTTCTCCACCTTGCTATTTTAGCGGCTTACGCCCAAAGTTATGTGAAGATTGTATGAAGATGCGCAAGCGCACTTCGAGCCAGTGGCTCGAATGCGCTAAGCATCATGGGAGTCTTGCCAAATAGACTGTTGGCTGCGTCCAACAGCCTATTTGGCTTAGACGGACATGGTGAAGCATGAAGATTGCGTGAAGCCCTTAACCCCTACGCCTTCTGCCACAGCAGGGTCACCCAGTCCCCGATCACGATCCGGGCGGTCAGATCTAAATCAAGCATTTGATACGCTTGGATAATAGTTGATTCCTTCGCTATCAATATGCCCGCCAGAATCAGCGCCCCACCTGCGGCGAGATGGGCCTCGGCATCGCGCGCGAGTTTCACCAATGGTTCGGGCAAAATGTTCATGACGATGAGATCAAACGGTGCGCGCTCCGCTACCTTCGGGTGGGCAAACCCATCGGCCTGAAGGGGGGTGATGGCGGCACTGGTATGCCCACGAATATTTTCGCGTAAGGTTTCAATCGCCGATGGTGCGATATCCGTCGCCATCACCGGGCAGGCAAATTTCTGGGCAATGGCAAGGCTAATGATGCCCGATCCTGCCCCCACATCGCAGGCGCTTCGCGGGGCGAAGGCGGCTGGGTCAAGACGCGCGAGCATCTCCAGCACGCCACGGGTGCTTTCATGGCTGCCATCGCCGAACGCGCCGGCCCCGGCGAGTAGTTTCATTTCCTGCATATGGCCCTTGTCACTCACGCATAGACATGGCTGTGGATAGGTAACCTTTCCTTAACCTCTTGCGAACATACTGACGAGAGTCAAGACGTTCACTGCGCTCAATCGAAAGGACTTGTTATGGCACTGCTTGATCATCCTTCGCCCTCGCAGGCACCCACGCAACCACGCGCGGCACTCGCACAAGGCGAGCTATTCGCCCGCCTGATGCTGCAACCCCTGCCGCTCTATAAACACGGCCCCGAGGACGAGCCAACACCTACACGGCACTAGTTCGCACGTCGCGAGCGTTACGCCGCGTTCGCCGTTTCATGGATGACAAAGGCGTCATCCCAGGTGCCCTGGGTCGCCGCTTTGGCGTATTCCGTCACGCGGTTTTCAAAGAAGTTCGTGTGCTCCACGCCATTCATGAGGTCATCGAGCCATGGCAGCGGGTTCTTCTCGATCATATACATCGGCTGCAAGCCAAGCTGGCTTAAGCGACGATCGGCGATGAAGCGAATATAGCTCTTCACTTCGTTGGGGGTCAGGCCTTGCACTTCGCCCACACCAAAGGCAAGGTCAATGAAGGCATCCTCGTGGGTGACGATCGAGTTGCACGCAACATACAGCTTGCTGCGCAGTTCATCCGTCCAGATCTCTGGGTTTTCATCGCAGAAGGTTTTGAACAGACGAATGATGCTGGTGCAATGTAGGGTCTCGTCGCGCACGCTCCAGGTCACAATCTGGCCCATGCCCTTCATTTTGCCAAAGCGTGGGAAGTTGAGCAGAATGGCGAAGGAGGCAAATAGCTGCAGCCCTTCGGTGAAGGCGCCAAACACGGCAAGCGTGGTTGCGATGTCTTCCTTGGTGCTCACACCAAATTGCTGCATGTAGTCGTATTTATCCTTCATTTCCTTATACTTCATGAAGGCTTGGTATTCCGTTTCGGGCATCCCAATCGTGTCGAGCAAGTGGCTGTAGGCCGCAATATGCACCGTTTCCATGTTAGAAAATGCGCTCAGCATCATCTGCACTTCGGTGGGTTTGAAGACTTGGCTGTAGTTCTTCATATAACAGTTATTCACCTCGATATCCGCCTGCGTGAAGAAGCGGAAAATCTGCGCGAGCAGGTTTTTCTCGGCGGGGTTGAGGTTCTTTTTCCAATCGCGCACATCGTCGGCGAGCGGCACTTCCTCGGGCAGCCAGTGAATGCGCTGTTGCATCAACCATGCATCATACGCCCATGGATAGGAAAATGGCTTATAGATGGGCTTAGCATCAAGTAATGACATGGTGGACTCCTAAGGGTAAATTAGCGTTTCTTGATAAAACTTGGTTTTGGCTCGCGCAAGGCCGGATCTTCTGGTGGTGTTGTATCGGCAGTGCGCAATTCGTTCACATAGTTGCGTATCTTATTGTAGCGACTATCGCGACAGCCCCATTTGCGTAGGCTCAGCGCCATCGCGTTGACGGCTTTTTGCTGCTGCGCCTTGATGGTTTTTGCAATATCATCCACCATCGCTTGGTTTGGCATCGCCCCCACATATTCCACATACGCATCCTGATAAGCAATCTGATACGCACGCGCGGTGTTCGTGAATTTATCCGTCAGGAATGCCTTTTCATCCGCCGCAATCGCAAGGTCCTTCTCGCACTTATCGTAAAGTAGATACGCCCCGGCAAGTGCATCATAGGAGCGCCCAAGCGACGAAACGGCAGGCGCGCGTTCCAGCTGATAGGCATGCTTGATGATGACGCGCTTTTGCGCCAGCACCCATGCCGGGCTCAGCAACAGCAGGAACGCTGCCACCATCAGGAATGTGAGGCTGCTTACTGGCACGCGAGGCATTCCTCATAGGTGGTCGCTTGCTTGGCTTTAAGCGACAGCTCCATCTGGATCTCCGGCACCTTGGTCGAGACTTTCTCCGAGCGCTGCAGGCTTGCCGAACGGCAGTAATACAAGCTCTTCACGCCTTTTTTCCACGCCATGAAGTGTAGCATATGCAAGTCACGCTTATGGATGTTGGCAGGCAAGAACAGGTTGATGGAGCTTGCTTGGCAAATGAACGGCGCACGGTCACCCGAATGCTCGATGACCCAGCGTTGGTCGATCTCGTAAGCGGTCTTGAACACCAGTTTTTCATTCTCATCGAGGAAGTCAAACTGCTGCACTGAGCCTTCCTGCGTCGTGATCTGCGACCAGATTTCGTCGGTATCCTTACCTTTTTCAGCAAGCAGGGCTTTCAGGTATTTGTTGCGCACCTGGAAGCTGCCGGACAAGGTTTTTTGCGTGAACGCATTTGCCGCATACGGCTCGATCCCTGGGCTGGCATTACCGCAGATGATGGAAATGCTGGCCGTTGGCGCAATCGCCATTTTGTTACTGAAACGCTCTTTGCTGCCAAACTCGGCGGCATCCGGGCATGGCCCGCGCTCTTCGCCCAACTTCAGGCTCGCCGCATCCGCCGCTTTACGAATATGCTCGAACATTTTCTTGTTCCACACCTTCGCAATCACCGATTCAAACGGAATCATCTTGCTTTGCAGATAGCTATGAAAGCCCATGACACCGAGGCCCACACTGCGCTCGCGGCTGGCCGAGTATTTTGCACGCGCCATCGAGTCTGGCGCGGTGTCGATGAAGTCCTGCAGCACGTTATCAAGGAAGCGCATCACGTCTTCAATGAAGGTCGGGTGGCTCTTCCACTCGTCGAAGTACTCAACGTTGAGCGAGCTTAGGCAGCACACCGCCGTGCGGCTCTTGCCATGGTGGTCAAAGCCGGTCGGCAGCGTGATCTCGCTGCACAGATTGCTCATTTTCACGAACAGACCCGCCTCTTTATGGTGCGCTGGGATGGCACGGTTCACGGTGTCGATAAAGATGATGTAAGGCTCGCCCGTCTCGATGCGGGTGGTGAGCAGCTTCGCCCACAGGTCGCGGGCTTTCACCGTTTCCACCACATGCTTATCTTTAGGGGAGAGCAGGTCCCATTTTTCGTCTTTCTCGACCGCTTCCATGAACGCATCGGTCACCGCTACGCCGTGGTGCAGGTTCAGCGCCTTGCGGTTTGGGTCACCGCCGGTTGGGCGACGAATATCAATGAATTCTTCAATCTCGGGGTGCGAGATATCAAGGTAAACGGCGCTTGAACCGCGGCGCAGCGACCCTTGCGAAATCGCCAGTGTCAGGGAGTCCTGTACGCGCACGAACGGCACCACACCCGAGGTTTTGCCATTACGGCCGACTTTTTCACCCAGCGCACGCAGGTTGCCCCAGTAGGAACCGATCCCGCCGCCACGGCTCGCGAGCCACACATTCTCGTTCCACAGATCGACAATCCCTTGCAGCGAATCTTCGGTCTCGTTCAAAAAGCAGCTGATAGGCAGGCCGCGCGCTTTGTTTTCCGCGGTGGTGGTGCCACCGTTGCTGAGCACGGGGGTTGCGGGCATGAACCACATTTTGGAAATATAGTCATAGATGCGCCCGGCATGGTCGGCGTCATCGCTGTAAAAGCTTGCGACGCGCGCAAACAGTTCCTGATATTTCTCATCCGGCAGCAAATAACGATCATCGAGTGTCGCACGACCAAAATCGGTCAGATATTTATCGCGGCTATAATCAACGGTAATATTGTATGCGGTCGCCATGTCTCAACACCCCTTAGCGTTTTTTGTTGTCTTCAGCCTGAACCCTGTTTTTTCCGATTTCTTCCGTTTCAACGAGGCCGTTTAGCGGATTTCCGAGACCGGAAGTCGGATACTACATGTAGTGTCCCCTCTGTCTAGGAATAAAATCATTACCCGTTACCAACTTTTCACTTGCAACCAAAATTAACCTTATAATTCAATATCAATTTGCCTGTGCATTTCGGGCACACTTGGCCAAAAACCACTTTGCCACACCTACTGTTGCACATACAACATATAGTAGGTGAGAAATATTGCACCGCAACATTTTTAGCCTCGATACAGACGCTTCGATACTGACACGCTAACGCCGCACGCGTCCACGTCAATCGGGAAAACGCTGTGTATAGGATGGTTTATATAGTGCATGAAAATCAGTTTCCTAGGGCAGTTATCCCCGTGCATAAATCTCATGCACCGACTTATCCTCAGGGGCACGCGGTAAGGAATTTTAAGAAGGGCTGTTTTCGCTTGTTCGCGCGCATTGGCCGAAGTCAAATAACCGCCCATGCTGCCGTAGCGTGAGCGTGAGTGAGCGTTGCCCTCCGTCCCGGCGCTTAGCGAACGCAGTGAGCATAGCAAGGGGGCGAGCGGCGCGAGCCAACGCAAAGGTCGGGCCCAAGAAAATCGCTTGTTCGCACGCATTGGCCTTAGTAAGTAACCGCCCATGCACCCGTAGCTCAGCTGGATAGAGCGTTGCCCTCCGAAGGCAAAGGTCGGACGTTCGAATCGTCTCGGGTGCGCCATCACCCAAGGGAATGATTTTCCTTGGGTGATGGCGTTTGTACCTGAACGATGAGAACGTAGTTCGACCAAAAGCTTAGCGGGCCGCAGCCCGCTTAGCGTTGGCGAGGAGCAAGGGCTATGCCCGCAGCGAGCATATCGTCGCGAAGAATCCTATGTCTTCTTTTGCCAGAATCGCAAGGGTAGTGTAGGCGAAGCGCATGACCCGCATCCTTGATGTCACGAATATTCAGAAAACCTATGGCGAAACCGTTGCCGTGGGCGGGGTCAGTTTTGGCGTGAATGCTGGCGAAATTGTGGCGCTGCTTGGCCCCAATGGCGCAGGCAAAACCACCACCATCAACATGATTCTGGGCGTGCTTGCGCCCGATGCAGGCAGCATCACCATCAACGGGTTTTCACTCGCCGAACAACCCGCCGCCGCGCGCGCCGCGACCAATTTTGCGGCCGTTTACGCACCGCTGCCGGGCAACCTCACCATGGCGCAGAACCTGCGCTTTTTTGGCTTGATGTATGGCGTGCGCAACCTTGGCGCGCGGGTTGAAACCGTGATCGCCGAGTATGATCTCGAAAAATTCCGCCACACGCGCTGCGGCTTACTTTCCTCGGGCGAGCAGACCCGTGTGGCCCTCGCCAAAGCGATGCTGAATCAACCGACCTTGCTGCTGCTCGATGAACCCACCGCCTCGCTCGACCCCGCCACCGCGCGCGAGCTGCGCCAGCATATCCGCAGCCTGGCCGATGCGGGCAACACCGGCGTGCTATGGACCTCACACAACATGGCCGAAGTGGTCGAGGTCTGCGACCGCGTGCTGTTCATGGCGCAGGGCAGCGTGCTGCTGGAAGGTGACCCCAAAACCCTGCCCGCGCAGCATGGCAAGGCCAACCTTGAGGAACTCTTCATTGCGGTTGCCCGCGCGCCCTTGACGCTCGGAGCTGCCGCATGAAACTTCGCCCGACCTACGCCATCATGTACCGCTATTTTTGTATCCTGCGCGGCAGCCCGGATCGTATCTTGGGCCTATATATCTGGATGCTCATCGATATGGTACTGTGGGGCTTTATCAGCACCTATATCGGACAACTCGTGGCGCCGGGATTCAACGCCATCAGCGCCTTTTTAGGCGCGGTGCTGCTCGCGAATTTCTATTCCCGCGTCATGCTCAACACCAATATGACCTTCTTTGAGGATATGTGGTCGCGCAACTTGCTGAACCTGTTTGCCAGCCCACTCACGATTACTGAATATCTCGTTGGCCTCATCCTCTGTGGGCTGATCACCAGTAGTGTTGGGCTGCTCATTGCCTTTGGCTCGGCCTCGCTGCTGTTTGGCTTTTCACCGCTGGTCTATGGGCCCACATTGCTGCCGTTTCTGGCTATTTTGTGCCTGTTTGGCATTGCGCTTGGCATCTTTGGTTGCGCGGTGGTGCTTTCACGTGGCTCCTCGGCGGAATGGTTCATCTGGCCGATTCCGGCCATCATTTCGCCCTTCGTTGGGGTCTATTACCCCGTCGCCACCTTGCCTGAGTGGATGCAGTCGGTCGCGCAGCTTCTTCCCCCCTCCTATGTGTTTGAGGGCTTGCGCCATGTGCTTAACGGCGAACCGGCCGCCCTTTCAACGCTGGCACAGGGTGCGGGTTTAAGCCTTGGCTATATCCTCGTCGCCAGCTTGTTTTTCCTGCGCGTCTATCGTCGCGGCATGCGCACCGGGCGCATCGCCCGCTACAGCGCCGAGAGCGTGAACTAGCCGCCCGTTGCTTATACACATTATAAAAAGCTGCAATGCGCCGCTGTATCTTGATTTTTCATCTTGCAATATCTGGTAACAATTCGTGGGTTGTGTGTTCTTAAAAATAGTGAGAACGCTTCCAAGTTTGCCACTATTCCCAATGTATTCATTCTTGCTGTAGGTTTTTTAAGTGTCTCTGTTGTCTCATCTTGCTGCTGCATCGGTTGCAGCCTTTCCTGCCCCCGCGCCGGATCCAACCCCTACCTTGAACGCCAACCTGCCGCTGCGGCGCGCCGATTTTGCCAGCCTGGCCGAGGCCCTTGATTACGCCGCGCGCGGTGAAACCGGCCTGAATTTTTACAGTAGCAAAGGCCTGCTCGAAACCGCCCTGCCCTATCATGCCCTGCGGGATGCAGCGCGCACCATGGCGCAGCACCTGTTGGGCCTGGGCCTCACGCGCGGCGCGCGCGTCGGTGTCGTCGCGAGCATGACACCGGAATTCGTCATAGCATTTTTTGCCTGCCAATATGCCGGGCTGCTCTGCGTGCCCCTGCCGGTGGTCACCGGGCTTGGCGGGCGCGTCGGCTATCAGGCCGCGCTCACCCGCGTGCTTACCTCGTCGGGGGCGAAGGTCGCGCTTGGCCTTGATGAACATCTGGCGGATCTGCGTCAGGCGCTTAACGGCGTGGCGATGACCCTGATTGGCACCAATGCGGATGTGCACCGCGCCCCCGCGGCCGATGCCGCATCGCTTCAGGCCTTCGGGGCCGAGGAAGACAGCCATATCCAATATTCCTCGGGCAGCACGCGCTACCCGCTGGGTGTTACCATCAATCAGCGTGCCTTCATGGCGAACGCAAAAGCGGTGGCCGACCATGGGCTTGCCATGCGTGCGGGCGATCGCTGCGCCTCGTGGCTGCCATTCTATCATGACATGGGGCTCATCGGCTTTTTGCTCATTCCACTCACCTGCCAGATGACGATCGATTTCATCAACACCGACAGCTTCGCCCGTCGCCCGATGCTGTGGCTTGAGATTATTTCGCGCAACCGCTGCACCCTGTCGTTCAGCCCCACCTTCGGCTACGAGGTATGCACCCGCCGCGCCGCACGCCGTGCTGAAATCGACCTTGATCTCTCCTGCTGGCGCGCGGCAGGCATTGGCGGCGAAATGGTGCAGCCAGAAATCATGGCGCAATTTGCCCAGACCTTCGCCGATACCGGCTTCAAACCCACCGCGTTTGTGCCAAGCTATGGCTTAGCGGAAGTGACCCTTGCCTTCAGCTTCACCGAGCTTGAGCGCGGCGTGATTATTGATACCGTCGATAAAGATGCGCTCGCTGCAGGCGGCGAAGTGCGCGCGGTTGCCAATGGCGCCCATGCACGTCAATTCTCCGGCTGTGGCGCACCCTTGCCCGGCTATCACATGCAGATTCGTGGCGAAGACAGTGCCGTGCTCGGCGAGCGTCATATCGGCTGTGTCTATGTGAAAGGCCCAAGCCTCATGTCGGGCTATTTCGAACATGAGGACGACACCCACCAGGTGATCGACGCCGATGGCTGGCTCAACACCGGCGATATGGGCTATGTGGCGAATGGTCAGCTCTTCATCACCGGGCGGCAGAAGGACCTCATCATCATCAATGGCCGCAATATCTGGCCGCAGGACCTCGAATGGCATGCCGAAAGCGAAATCCCTGAGCTGCGCGCGCGCGATACCGCCGCCTTCTCGGTCGAGGACGCGCATGGCAAAGAGCACGCCGTGCTACTCGTGCATTGCCGCCTGCTCGATAGTGCCGCGCGGCTTGACCTGCGCCACCGCGTCCATGCCGCCGTATTCAGAAATGGCGGGATTGACGTGAAAGTGGTGCTCATCCCAGCGGGCAGCCTACCGATGACCACGTCGGGCAAGCTCAGTCGCGCCAAGGCCCGGCAAGCCTACATCAACGGGGAATTATGCGACGTGGAGTCGGCGTAGTCGCCCTCACCGGGGCTTCAGGCTTTATCGGCACCGCGCTGCTCACCGCACTGCTTGAGGCGGGCTACACGGTGCGCGCGCTCGCGCATCGCACGCCCTTGCCCGCCCATCCCTCACTCACCCCCGTGCGTGGCTCGCTCGATGATGCGGCAACCCTTGCCACCCTGGTCGAGGGCGCAGAGACAGTGATTCACGCCGGCGGATTAGTGGTGGCACGGCGACGCGCCGATTTTTTCCGCATCAACACGCAGGCAACTGAGATGCTCGCCACCGCCGCGCAGCAGGCAGGCGTCGCCCGCTTTCTTTTTGTCTCAAGCCTGGCCGCGCGCGCACCCTGGCTCTCGGCCTACGCGAAAAGCAAACATGACGCCGAGCACCTGCTTAGCCAAACCACAACGCTGGCTTGGGATACGCTTCGCCCGCCCGCAATTTATGGTCCGGGTGACGCGAACAGCCTGCCCTTTTTGCGCATGCTCGCGCGCGGCCAGCTGTGGCTACCCGTGAGGCGCGATGCGCTGATTTCCATGCTCCATGTGGATGATTTGGTGCGGGCCATCCTCGCCTGGCTGAGCATGCAGGCTTCACCACTGCGGCAAACCTACGAAATTGCCGATGCCGCAGGTGCCTATCGCTGGGATGCACTGGTGACTGAGGCGCAAACTGCGCTCGAACACCCTATTCACTTATACACAATTCCGCGCACACTTGCCCTCCTCGGTGTGGCAATGGTGCAAGGGCTCGCCTATGCCCGCAAGCGCACCAGCTTTGTCACCCTTGGCAAAATTCGTGAGATGACCCACGCGGATTGGTCAGTAAATTCAGAGGCTTTTTGCAGCGCCACTGGCTGGTCACCAAATATTACCATTTATGACGGCCTGCGCGACAGTATGCGCTGGGTTGAAAAGCAGCAAAATTTCGCGTGAAAACGCCATTTCTTCGTTGCATTTATTGAAATAAACACTAACCAGCAAAGAAACAAAAACTAAAAAAATTTACTGAATCAACGTGCGAGACTTCCATCATGTTAACCAACGATACCGCTGCCATTTTGCAGACGATTTATTCGGAACTGCAAAAAGTGAATGACGAGAACATTCCACTCACCGAAGCGACCGACATTACGACAGATTTGCATGTCGATTCCCTCGCGGTGATGGAACTGGTATTTGCCCTGGAAGAACGTTTTGATGTCACCATCCCCCTCAACGATTTAGGGGATGTGCGCACGATTGGTCAGATCGCACAGCTTGTCGAACGTAACCGTCTGGGGAAAGCCGTATGAGTGACCTGCTCGATAAATTCAAACCTGTTCAAGCCCAACTGCAAGGAGCGATTGAGGCCTGTGGTGCCAACCCGCTTGCCGTGCGCATGGAAAAAATTGTCTCGCCCACCCGCGCGGTCATCAAGGGCAAGGAGACCGTGCTGCTTGGCACCAACAATTATCTGGGCCTGACGTTTGATGATGAGGCGCTAGCGCTGGCCACCCAAACCCTCGCGCAAAGCGGCACCGGCTCGACCGGCTCACGCGTCGCTAACGGTAACTACACCGTGCATGAAGCGCTCGAAAAGCAGCTGGCGGCATTCTACAACACCCGCCATGCCATGCTGTTCACCACCGGCTATCAGGCAAATGTCGGCTTCATCTCGGCTATTGCCGGCAAAGACGACTACCTGCTCATCGACGCCGATTCGCACGCCAGCATCTATGACGGCTGCAAACTCGGCAACGCGACCGTGATCCGCTTCAAGCACAACGATGCGGACGACCTGAACAAGCGCCTTGAGCGCTTGCCCGCCGGGCGCAACAAGCTGCTCATCGTCGAGGGCATCTACTCCATGATCGGCGACAAAGCACCGCTCAAGGAGCTTGTTGCCGTCGCCAAACAGCATGGCTGTTATATCATGGTCGATGAGGCCCACTCGCTTGGTGTGCTCGGCAATGGTGGCCGTGGTCTTGTCGAAGAGGCAGGCCTTGAGAACGAGGTCGATTTCATTATCGGGACCTTCTCAAAGAGTGTCGGCACCATTGGTGGTTTCTGTGTGTCGAACAATCCGGTGCTTGAGGCCATTCGCGTCAGCGCCCGTTCGTATATCTTCACCGCCTCGCTCCCACCCTCGGTGGTTGCGGCCGCGTCGGTCAACCTGCGCCATATTGCCGAAAAACCCGAACTGCGCCAAGCGCTGTGGCGCAATGCCGACCATCTCTATAGCGGCCTTGTGCGCCTGGGCTATGGGGTCGGCCCCGAGAAAACGCCTGTCATCGGCATTCGCATGACCAATGTCGCGCATGGCCTGCAAATGTGGGCAAGCCTGCTGCAACACGGGGTCTATGTGAATCTGGCCGTGCCACCCGCCACGCCGAAGGGCCTGTGCTTGCTGCGCTGCTCGGTCTGTGCCTTGCATACGCCCGAGGATATCGATCACGTATTGTCGGTATTCGCGATGGTGCGCGACCAAGCAATGGCCGCCTAGCGTTCACTGACACCGGTTAAGCGCGTATAAGCTCGCTACAGGCTAGCCCACTCCTTGACGCGCAGGCATGCCTGTTCGTAATCAACCGGAAAGTCAATCTCGCACCATTGTTCGGCTTGCACCTCTGCTGTTTGGATGTCGATGTGCGACGCCAAACGGTTGATGACCGAGAGATACCAGACATTCGTCCCTTCCGGGCTGCTGATGGTGTCTTGCACCATCTGGCGGAAAGCGTTGATGCCTGCATCCTTAAAGCACATCATGCCGATCGATTCGCCATTCACCTGCGCCAGGGAGAGCGATTTACCCACCTGCATCAGCTGCGTGCCTTCGCGGATCACTTTCATATCGTCCGCGTCGTAGCGCGGCTTTTGCGAGACCGCGAGGGTAATCGCGCCATGTGCCTGCGCCAGCAATTGCTTGGCCACATCGCGGGTGAAAAGCGTATCCCCATTGACGATCATGAATGCCGTGTCGCTGGCGGTGATTTCGCGCAGCGCCAGCCACACACTGCCCAGGTTATCGGCCACTTTGTAGAAGGGATTATAGATCGTGCTCACCCGGATCGGGCCCGTGTAATGGGCGAGATCCGCGTTCACCAGCGGTGCATGGAAACCCGTCACCACCGCGACCTCTGTCACACCCGCGGCCTCAAGCGCCGTGATCTGGTGGCGCAGCACGCTCACGCCGCCGCCAACATCGAGCAGGCATTTTGGGTTCGATTCCGTCAGCGGCAGCAGTCGGCTGCCTTGACCGGCACTCAGAATAATCGCTTTCACGTGTCACTGTCCTTTGTAAATTTACCGGGTTTTAGTGGCTTCGGTGCGGCCTGTCAAACGCTAGGCTGCGGGCGCGCGATGGTCAGCGCTTCTACATCGTGCGTGGCAAACATCGCGGCTGCAGCATCATACTGACGATGGGTGATGCGAAGCGCCCAGTGTGCCGCATGCGCCTCAACGTCCATTACATGATACTGCGCAGCAGGCATGCCGGTGCCATTGCCCGAGGCCGAAGCACAGCCGCGCACCGCGATGGGTCCTTCCGGGCCGTCAATGGTAGCGCGCACCGCTTCGTGGCCATGCCCATGCAGCACCAGCTCGGCGCCTGTTTCAGCCAGCACCGCACGAAATGCCGCCGCATCGCTGAGCGCTTTGCGCCGCTTCATCGCGCCGATCTGTGGTGGATGATGGATCATCACCACCCGGAATAATCCCTCGCGTTTAAGCATCAGCAGCATCGTGCGCAACCGCGCCAGCTGTGCACTGCCCACGCGGCCATTCGCCATCAACAGCGCCGTCGGGATGGCACTTGAAACACCGATAATTGCCACCCCACCACGCCGGCGCAGATAGGGAAATTCACGGTTGCCATCATCGCCTTGCAGGTAGGGCTGCCAGTGCGCATCCCATGTTTTTTTCGGGCGCAGCAGATGCGCATCATGATTCCCGGGAACGACACTGACCCGCGCGGGCTCGCCCAGGCGCTCAAGCCAGGCGCGGCTGAGCGAAAATTCTGCCGCAAGGCTCAGGTTGCACTGATCGCCTGTCACCAGTACCTGGTCGGGCTGATGCGTTTGCAGATCGGCAATCAAGCGCTCGAGCACCGCCGCGCTGAAACGATGACGCCGTTTGCGCTGCCATGACAGGTATGCTAGGCCACGTTTGAACGTAAATTCGCTGGCATGAAAGCGCGGTAACGGGCTAACATGCATGTCCGATAAATGTGCAAACCTAATCATCACGAATGAGTGAACGCGAGATGCTGTCATCTGTCAAGGAACCGTACCAGCTGGTGCGAATATCAGGCCTTCCCACCATCTGGAACATGCCGCCCGAAACCCGGCTTGCCAAGCAATTCGCCCGCCTCAAAAAAGAGCGCGAGGCCTGTGCGGATGCACAGATTTTCCTGCGCGAGGACGCGATCTTCGACACCCCGGTGCTGCGTGGCCTGATGGGTGGACGCAACCATGCGGTCATCGATGCGGCCAGTGGTGCACCCCTGGCCGTATGCGTCGATGCCGATAAGGCCGAGGCGGCGCAGGCATGGCTTGCGGGTACGGGCGACGCCCCCGCCGGCATCACCACCCACCTGCCCGGTGCAATCGCGGGTGCCTACAACCTCGATTTGCGCAAGCGCGAAGCGGCGGCCTGCCACGTACTCACGCCCGACAATGCCCGCGAGGTGGAGTGGAAACTCTTCATGACCGCCTATAAAGGCGTCACCGATTTTGTGACCAAATACTGGTGGCCGCGCCCGGCCTTTCACGTCACGCGCTGGTGCGCCAGGCATAGCATCACCCCCAATCAGGTGACCACGCTTTCAGCGGTGTTTGTGCTTCTCTGCCTGTGGCTGTTTGCGCAGGGGTTTTTCTGGCTTGGCATGCTGTTCGCCTGGGCGATGACCTTTCTTGATACGGTCGATGGCAAGCTTGCGCGCGTTACCCTAACGAGCTCACCACTTGGCAATATATTCGATCACGGCATCGATCTCATCCATCCACCGTTTTGGTACTATGCCTGGGGCTTGGGGCTGGCATCAAGCGCCACACCGCTGGCGGCCGGCTGGTTTGCGCCCCTCATGGCGCTGATGTTTGGTGGCTACATCGCCGGGCGGCTGTGCGAGGGCTATTTCATGCGCCGCTACGGCATGCATATGTATGTCTGGCGCCGCTTTGATTCGCGCTTTCGACTGTTCATTGCCCGGCGTAACCCGAACATGGTGCTGCTGCAGCTCTCGCTCATCCTTGCCCGACCCGACTGGGGCCTTTGTGCGATTGTCGGCTGGACGGTGGTCAGTTTCCTCATCCAGTGCGTGCAAGTGGCGCAGGCCGAAGCGGTGAGATCGAGCGGCGGCACCATCACCTCCTGGCTGGACGGTGCATGAAAGCCGCCCTGTTCAGCAATGCACTCAGCCTCTATAATCGCATGCATGCCGGCCATGTCACGGCCTGCGCGGCGCCGCTTGGCATCACCGAATATCTCATCGACACACCTGCCTTGCAGGACCTCACACAAATTGATGCCATGCTCACCCGTCATGCGGATGCAGGCGGCGATACGCTCATTGTCAATGGTGGCGATGGCACGCTCGATCTGCTGATTGCGCGCCTGCGCCGTGCGCCCTTGGCGGCATGGCAACCGAACATCATCCTGCTGCGCGGCGGCACCACCAATATGACCCACCGCGATGTGGGCTATGGCAAGAACCCCGCCGCCGCACTGGCCGAGATCATGCGCCGCACGACCCCATGGAACACCACTCAGCGCGATGTGCTCTGCCTTCGTGGCGATTGCTTACCCGGCCCGCAATACGGGTTCTTTTTTGGCACCCATGCGCTGGCGCGGGCCATTCGCCATGCACGCCGCACATTGCATCGGCGTGGCATCACCGGTACGATGGGTGAAGCATGGGTGCTCGGCTCCACGCTTGTGGCATTGCTTCGCGGCAAGGCCCATGGCCACCCACTGCTTGATCCGACCCCCCTGCATTACACCCGCAACGGCGTGTCTTGCCAATCATCGCATGTGCTGCTCATGGCCACCACCTTGAACACATTGGTGTTGGGGTTGCGCCCCGCGCGCCCGCAAGCGGGTGCATTTGGCTGTGTCAGCATCCACACGCCGATGCGCGGCCTGATGCGCGAGCTGCCCTCGTTATGGCGCGGGACGCCCAATCAGTCCGAGGGGTCGCTCATCCGCTGGTGCGACCGCGCAGTAACTCTCAGGCTCGAGAGTGAAGTCACCCTCGATGGCGAGCTGTTCGCCACCACCACGCAGACCCCCTTGACCCTCAGCATCGACACCCCCATCACGTTCTTATCATGAGCACCGCCCCCCTGATTGCATTGATGCGTACTGAAGTTGGGCAGCCTGTGCCACGCGAAGTGCACGCGCTCTATGCCGCATTTTGCGCGCAGATGCAGCGGCCCGAAGGGGCGCTTGCCGGGTTATTTTACGGGTCGGCCCTATGGAAGGAGCCCGCGCCCGATAGTGTCTGGGATCTGTATGTGCTGGTTGCCTCCTACCGCGATGTGAGCGCGCGGCCACTATTGCACATCGCCGGGGCATGCTTGCCACCGAATGTCTATTATCAGGAAGTGCACGAGCCCGATGGCACGACGCTGCGCGGTAAAATCGCGGTGATGACCCTCGCGCAATTTCGCCGCCACTGCGCAGGCCGCGTGCTTGCGCCACAAACCTGGGCGCGCTTTGCCCAGCCCTCGCGCCTCATTGCTGTCACCGATGATACCGCGCGCGAGCATGTGATTGCTGCACTTTCGCAGGCCATCATCACCTTTCACCGCGCCACAGCACCTTGGGTGCGTGCGCCATTATCGGTCGAGGCGTTCTGGCAATCTGGCCTCGCCCAAACCTATGCCAGCGAATTTCGTGCCGAGCGCAGCGCCCGTCAGCAGCATCTCGTGGCCGCATCGCAGGCCGCCTTCATGGCGCGCAGCAGGGCGGCATTGTGCGGCGAAATTTCCCTGCCCCTCACCTTTAGCGATGGCACGATCACCACATCCCTAAGTGCATCTGAGGCGCGGCGGCAGCGGGCCTTTCAGCACCTGCGCAACCGCGTAAGCAAGCTGCAACATGTGCTGCGGCTCATCAAGGCCGCGCTGACCTTCAGCGGCGGGCTGGATTACCTGGTCTATAAGATTGCGCGCCATAGCGGCGTCACCCTCACGCCAAGCGCCTTCGCGCGGGCCTACCCGTTGCTGGGTGTCTGGCCGTTATTCATCAAAGGCTGGCGGGCAGGCGCCTTTCGCTGAGTGCAGAGCGGGTAGGCACCTTTCTTCACCGGTGTCAGCACCGCGTCCTTGCCCAGTAACGGCACGCCGATATACCCGCGCAGTTCAAGGTTGCCATCCGCCCCGCGTTTGATGCGGGCATCATAGGTGCTGCCATTATTCGCTTTGTAAATTTTGCCAGTGTAGGTGCCCGGTGCATCCGCCTCGGGCGTCATATCCCACATCACGCGGATGCCGCAAAGTGGGCGCGTGCGTAGCGTTACATCCGGGTTGAATTCATCCACCTGTTGCTTTGCCTTCGGGTCAAGCCAGGCAATGCGCCCACACAGTTTTTCCGAGGTTTTGCTGCAGGGTTTGACCTCGACCACCACATCTTTTTTCTTTACCAGCCATAGCCCGGTCACGGGCATGGGTGTATCCGTGTCGGCATACGCCATCGTCGCCACAAGCAGCATGGCAAGGCTTCCTATCGCGCGTTTCATTGTTCCCCTCCCTGGTGGGTTGATGCAGTATGCATAATCGCGCGCACGAGCGCAAGGTCGCTTGGCTTATCGACATCGATGGCGGCGTGGGGGTCACTGAGCATCACCGGGGCGATGGAACACCCCGTGCGTGCCGCAATATGCGCCACCAGCTGCGCGAAGGATAAGCGCCCCGCCGCATAGCGCAACAGCATCCCAAACCCAAGCACGCGCACCATGCGCCAGGGCGATTTACGGTTCGCTTCCATCAGTCGCCAGAATTCAAGCAAGCCCATGGCGCGCGCATGGCGCAGCAAAAACAGGTTGGCCCCACTGACACTGCCATCGGAAAACTTGAGTTTGGTGCGTCGATTCTCAGGGTAATGCTGTTCAATCAGCGTTAAGGGCACCAGCCCGACACAGACATCCCCGGCAAGGCCGTTCGCCTTTTGCAAAAATTCATGAATGATCGCCGGTGTCAGCAACGGGTGATCGGCGGTGGTGATAAGCACGGGATAGCTGATGTGCGCCAGGGCTTTCATCACACTGCTGCACGGGGTCGGCCCTGTTTCGAGCCGTCGGCGCCGATGCGCTCCGGACGTCCCACCACCGGATTCACTTGGTC
>CAZOFC010000003.1:0-34339 GCA_964578965.1 uncultured Azospirillum sp. | reverse complement strand
GACCGCGACGGGCGGGCGGCGGGAGTTCGAGCACGGCTGGGAGGGGCTAGAGGCGGCTTGGGCCAGGCGAGATGATTGGGGTCAATCTTGTGCAGCAAACACTGTTCGATGATTTCGCCTTGAAAGATTATTTGGCGGCAGAAAAACCCTACAGCGCATGGGTGGGTAAAACGATTTTGCTGCGCGAGGTGCTTGCAAAAACCCGCAACAAAAAACGCAGCATGCCAGACCCCGCGCAGCTCCTTTCCCGCCAGCTGGCCGTGGGCCTTACCATGGAAGTGGTGGAGAACATCATTCACCCGATGGCGCAAACGGGCAAAGAGGCAGTCGGCAGCATGGGCGATGATTCACCCCTTGCGGTGTTGAGCGATGTGCCGCGCCCCTTCCATCATTATTTTAGACAGAACTTTTCGCAAGTGACCAACCCGCCGATTGATTCGCTGCGCGAACGCCGAGTCATGAGCTTGAAAACCCGCTTTGGCAATGATGGAAATTTTCTCGCACTCGATGATACGCACAGTGAAATCGTGCTGGCTGAAACCCCCATTCTGCTTGGTGATGAGCTTGCCGCATTGTTGCAGCATTTTAAAAAACGTATCACGCGGATTGATACGACGTTTGCCATTGAAACGAGCGGTAATGGCTTGCGCGTAGCACTCGACCGCATGGTACGCGAAGCAGAGCAAGCGGTGCGCGCTGGTCGCTCCTATCTGCTGCTGAGTGATGAAGTACTGAGCAGCAATCGTATCGCAGTGCCAATGATTCTTGCCATCTCCGCAGTGCAGAGCCATCTTGTCAAACATAAGCTGCGCAAAAAAGCCTCGATTCTGGTGCGCACGAATGAGTGTAGCGATGTGCATGCACTGGCGGTGATGATTGGCTGTGGCGCCACTGTGGTGCACCCTGCACTGGCGGAAGATATTATTCTTAATCGCCATGCGCGTGGCCTATTGAAGGGGCTGAGCGAGAGAGATGCTCTTGAAAACCTGCGCGAGGCGTTTGCGCAGGGGCTGCTCAAGATCATGGCAAAAATGGGTATCTCCGTAGTCAGTGCCTATCGTGGTGGCCTGAACTTTGAAGCAATTGGCCTGAGCCGCGCACTCGCCACCGAGTTTTTTGCGGGGCTTGCTTCGCGCATCTCGGGCATTGGCCTGAGCGGCATTGAATCGCGCCTGCGCGCGCAGCATGCCGTAGCATTTTCGCACGTACCCAATCAGCTGCCCGTGGGCGGGTTCTACCGGCTGCGTGCGGGGGCGGATGCTCATGCGTGGGCAGGCGAGCAGATCCATACCTTGCAAACCGCGGTTGGCACCGGTTCCTATGCGCTTTATAAAAAATATTCCGCCAGTGTTTCTGCCCAGCCGCCAGTGGCCTTGCGCGATTTGTTTGATTTTCAGCCATCAAAGGCGCCCATTGCGGTTGATCAGGTGGAGTCGGTGGAAGCGATCTGCAAGCGCTTTATTGCACCCGCCATGTCGCTTGGGGCGCTTTCGCCCGAGGCGCATGAAGTGCTGGCGATTGCCATGAACCGCCTTGGTGCTGCCAGCAATTCCGGCGAGGGCGGCGAAGGGCCCGAGCGTTTCGCTATGAGCACAAATGGCGAGAACCCAAATTCGGTGATCAAGCAAGTGGCCTCAGGGCGCTTTGGCGTCACGGCGGAATATCTCAACAGCGCGCGCGAGCTGCAAATTAAAGTGGCGCAAGGGGCAAAGCCCGGCGAGGGGGGGCAGCTTCCCGGCTTCAAGGTGACGGCGGAAATTGCCCGCCTGCGTCATGCCACCGAGGGTGTAAGCCTTATTTCGCCGCCACCCCACCATGATATTTATTCCATCGAAGATTTGGCGCAGCTGATTTATGATTTAAAGCAAATCAACCCCACCGCCATTGTCTCGGTCAAGCTCGTCGCCCAATCGGGCATCGGTACGATTGCTGCGGGCGTGGCTAAAGCGATGGCCGATAAGATTGTCATTTCCGGCCATACGGGCGGCACGGGGGCAAGCGCCTTAAGCAGCGTGAAACATGCCGGTGTGCCGTGGGAGATGGGGCTGGCAGAAGCCAACCAAGTGCTGACCTTGAACCGCTTGCGCCACCGCGTGGTGCTTCAGACGGATGGCGGACTTAAGACCGGGCGCGACATTGTGATTGCTGCGATTCTAGGTGCCGAGGAATATGCCCTTGGGACAGCCGCACTGGTGGCGATGGGCTGCCTGATGGTGCGCCAATGCCATAGCAATACCTGCCCCGTCGGTATCACCACGCAGGATGAAAATTTACGCAAAAAATTTGAAGGCACGGTCGAAAAAGTCATCCACCTCATGCAGTTTGTGGCCGAGGAAGTGCGTGAGATTCTGGCCTCACTTGGTGCAAAAACACTCAATGAAGTGATTGGCCAAACGGGGCTTTTAGCGCAGGTGAACCGTGGCGGCGACGACATGGTAGACCTAGATTTGAACACGTTGCTGACGCAGGCAGATGCGGGCACCCATGCGCGCACATGCACGCAAACCGGGCGCAACGACGTGCCTGATACGCTGGATGTTGAGATGCTGGATGCGGCGCGTAAGGCGTTGCACGCGGGCAAACCACTCGAGTGCAAATTTGAAGTGCGCAACACCATGCGCAGCATTGGCACGCGGCTTTCATCGCTCGTGGTGCGTCATGGCGGTGCGGCAATGGCGCAGCAGATTACGCTGCAGTTACATGGCTCGGCGGGGCAGTCGTTGGGTGCATTCCTTGCGCGTGGCATTCGCATCGAACTCATGGGCGAGGCGAATGATTATGTGGGCAAAGGGCTGTCGGGCGGCAGTATTATTGTGCGCCCACGCCCTGCAAGCACGCTTGCGCCCCATGCCAATACCATCATCGGCAACACGGTGCTGTATGGCGCAACAAGTGGAAGCTTATTCGCAAGCGGGCAGGCGGGTGAGCGCTTTGCCGTGCGTAATTCCGGGGCTGACGCGGTCATCGAGGGCTGTGGTAGCAATGGTTGCGAATATATGACCGGTGGTACGGTGGTGATTTTAGGCGAAGTGGGGCAGAATTTTGCGGCAGGGATGACCGGCGGCATGGCCTATCTCTATGACCCGAATGTGACCGTGATGAAGCGCCTCAATACGGAGACCGTGATGGCAACGCGCCTTGCCTCGACGTATTGGCAAGAGAAGCTAAAGACATTGATTACCGAGCACCACCGCGAAACTGGCTCGCCACGCGCGGCAGAAATTCTCGCCGATTGGGCGCAGCATCAACCGTATTTCTGGCAGATTTGCCCGCTTGAAATGCGTGACCGCTTACCACATCCGCTTGACGATGCGGCATACGAAGCGCAGAAACAATACGCATGAGATATCGTAAACAGCTTCGCTGGTTAGGAGTGCTGCCGTTGCTGCTGGCAGCGCTGCTGCTGTTCGCCCCGTGGGAGGGCTGGCTCGAGCAAAAAATCATCCGCACCCTTCGCGCGCAAGGCTTAGGCCCGGTGACGCTGACATTAGATCATGTGGGGCTCAGTGGCATCACACTGCGCGATGTCGCGCTCGGCCAGCCGCCGCTCAAGCTGGCGCAGGTCACGGTGGGTTACCACCTTGGTGCATTGCTCAGTGGGGAGCTGAATACCGTTCGTTTGCAGGGCCTTGCCATCAACCTCACGCATGATGCGCTGGGCTGGAATATCGACGGCTTGCCAACCCCGCCACGTAATGGGAATGCTGCAAAAAAAACTACGCTGCCCGTGAGTGCTGAAGCGCTCAGCGCACTACCATTCACGCAGCTTTCGCTCATCGACAGCAGTATTCAGTTGGCGGCAAGAAATATTCAGGCCTCGTTGATGTTTGATGCCACGCTGCAGCATGGCCCCACGAACAGCCTGCGGCTTGATGCGCGTGATGTGCGCATTGCGCTGCCGATGGGCATGCTGAACATTAACGGGCTGCGCGCGCAGTTCACGCTGGATGAGGCGGCGCAGCAATGGCATGGCGACTGGGCATTCACCGCGCAGATCGAGGCATCGGATACGATGACGGTGCCGACACTGACCGCCTCTGGCACACTGACAGTCTTTACCGATGCGGTGCAGTTCACGGGCAGTATCGCCAGTGATGATACAAGCTACGAGGCACAGGTTAGCGGAGAAGTTTCGCTCGTTGATGCCTCGCGGTCGCACCTCAAAGTGCTGCAGGCCCATGTGCCTTGGAGTGGTGGCGAAATCGCACTGAACAAGGCTAAAATCCCCCTCAGTGGCGACGCACCCATCGCCTTTTCGCTTGAGGTGAAAAACGTGGAAATAGATAGCTTGATGCAGGCGCTGACGGGAAACAAGGCAACGGCGAGTGGGGTGGTCTCGGGTATTATTCCCTTACGCATTTCAAAAACAGGGCAGGTGGCGGTCGGCAAAACCTCGCTTAAGGCGCAAGGGCCGGGCATCATTTCGCTCTCGCCAGAGGTCATTCCCGGCGATAATGCGCAAGTGGCCACGGTGCGCGAGCTGCTCAAGAACCTGCATTATACGGTGCTGTCCCTCGATTTAGCGATGGCGCCAGATAACACTTTGAGCGCCACGCTTGCGGTGGAGGGTAAGAACCCTGATGCTGAGCAATCCCGCCCAGTGAAACTTAATGTGCATTTGAGTGGTGATTTGCTGAATTTTATAGTACAGAACAATCAACTGTTGAGTGATCCCAAATCGTTTATCGAGAAAAACCATCATGAGTAAACCCATCCTGTTCCTCACGTGTTTCATGGCTGTTGCAGCCTGCACCCCAACCGTGCAGGTGCAAGCCCCGGATAAACCGATCGAGATCAATCTCAATGTCAAAATCGAGCAGCATGTACGCGTCTCCATCGAGAAGGACGTGAAGCAGGCGATTAAAACCAACAAAGATATTTTCTAACGAGGATTGCCATGAAACAATTATTTACACTGGTTGCTGTTGGCCTGATGGCGCTGCCTGCCCTTGCGCTTGATTTACACAGCGCGCGCAGCAGCGGCGTGATTGCAGAATTGCCCACGGGCTATGTAAAGGCCGTGAAACCTAGTGCTGAAGTGGATGCGCTCGTGGCAACCGTGAATGCTAAGCGCCGTGCGGAGTATGAGCGCATCAGCAAACAAAACGGCCAGCCGGTTGATGTGGTGGGCAAGCTTGCTGCCCCTGAGATTGCCAAGGGCATTGCGGCGGGCAATTAAGCGTTCAACTTCTTACGCGTGCGCAAGCTCGACCTGCACCACATTGGTGCGGCCGATTGAGAACGCCGCCGCGCAAATCGCCAAGTAAAAGCGCCAGTTGCGAATGAATTCGATGCTGTAGCCCATGCCTAGAATCTGCTCGCGTGCGGCATCAAAACGTACCAGCCATTCGCGTAAGGTACGTGCATAATCCTGCCCGAAGGCAAACACCTCGCGCGTGACAAGCCCCTCTTTTGCAGCAGCGGCACTGAAGGTTGCGATGCTTGGCAGCATGCCGCCAGGGAAGACGTAATGGCGGATAAAGTCGCTGCGGCTGCGATAGCCCTCGAAATCCTCATCGCGCACGGTGATGGTCTGTACCACCGCGGTGCCGCCATGTTTCAGGTTTTTGCGAATGGTCGCGAAGTAATCCCGCCAATAGCGCATGCCCACCGCCTCGAACATTTCAATCGAGGCAATCATATCGAATGCGCCATGCGTATCGCGGTAATCCTGCAAGCGAATATCCGCTTTGCCCTTCAACCGCGCTTTGGCAAAAGCAAATTGCGACGGCGAAATGGTAATGCCCATCAGGTTATGCTGCGCGTTTGCCGCACTTTCCGCAAAGCCACCCCAGCCGCAGCCAATCTCAAGGATATCGGCCTTGCTGGTCGTAAGCTTGCTCAGGATACGCTGGTATTTGTTGCGCTGGGCGGTGGCCAAATCATCGGTCCCCGCAAATAGGGCCGAGGAATAGGTCATGGTTTCATCGAGCCAGAGTTTGTAGAAATCGTTGCCCACATCGTAATGCGCCTTGATATTGCTGCGGCTGCCTTTGCGGCTGTTGCGGCGCACGATGTAGTTATACAGACCAAAGATGCGGCGGTTGATCCAGTTGCCATGCGCAAAATGCTCGAGATGCTCCATGTTGAGCAGGAACAGGGCGACGAGATGCTCGACATTCTCGCTCTCCCAGCGCCCTTCGATATAGGTTTCACCCAGACCAATATCGCCACGCGCAATCAGGCTTGAAATTACTGCCCAGTCATGCAGCACGAAGGTCGCCGTCGGGCCTTCCTGATGGCCTTGATAAATATGCGTCGTGCCTTCAGGGGTGGTGAAATGCAGCGTGCCAAATTCAAGCTTGGCAAATGCCTGGGGCAGACGATTTTTAATGAAAGCGGTGGGTAGTAAGTTCATCGTGAAATCTCGATTGAGGGTGGTTCAGGCTTGCGGCGATACACAATCCCTTTGCGGATGAGTTTTAGCGCTTGGAAGTGGATCAGGCCAATGACTTTTAGCGTAACGAGAGGGTAGCGCCAGAAACAGCGAAACAATGCGGCATCGGTCAGAGGCTGGCGCTTGCCCACGAGCGACGTGGTGAGCAATAGCCCCGCGTTGTCGTGGTGATTGATCCATACGCCGATTTTCTCTTCGCCATAGGCAAAGCGGAATTCATAATGGCCCTCGACCGGAATGAAGGGCGAGACATGAAATATTTTTTTAGCCGTTATCCAGTCGTCCTTACTGATTGCCCGGCCATCATCATGATAGGAGAGATAGCAATGTTTTTCGCCAAACGTATTGCGCACTTCGGATAGCACACAGACTAGCTCACCTGCTTTATTCAGGCAGAACCAAAAACTCACCGGGTTGAATACATAGCCAAGAACGCGCGGCAGGGTGAGCAGCACCACTTCGCCATTGGCACCCTTCACACCATGCTGCGCGAGCACTTCGCGAATCCAAGGATCGTAGCCATCTATCGGCACGTCATGGTCGCGTGCATTCAGGCTGAACAGGTTAAACGCATCAATCCTCAGCAGGCGCAGGGATTTAAGTGCAGCAAGGCGCGAGAGAGGAAAGCACAGATAATAGACATGGTAGTGAAAACGGTTCTCTTGTGGGCGCAGGCGCGCATGCGCCACGTCGGCCACGATCAGGCCATTTTCTATGCCCATGGAATGACCTCGCCCATCGATTTGGCGACGGTTACGGCACTGAGCAGGCCGTCCTCATGGAAGCCATAGCGCGTGTAGGCACCCGCAAACCAGCTATTGTTCTGCCCTTGCAGTTCAGGCAGGCGGGCTTGCGCCGCAATGCTCTCGCGCGTGAACACAGGGTGGGTGAAGGTATGGCGATCGAAGATGAGTTCCGGCGCAATCGGCTGGTGCGGGTTCAGGGTAACGAACAGCGGTTTGGTGTGGTCAATACCCTGCAGCAAATTCATCCAATAGGTGACGGAGATGGCCGGTTCATCACCCGCATTATCGGCATGATAGACCCAGCTGGCCCAGCAATGTTTGCGCTTAGGCATCACTTTCGTATCGCGGTGCAGATAGGCCTCATTCGTCTGGTAGGTAAAGGCACCAAGGATCTCACGCTCCTGAGCGGTTGCGTCACTCAGCATCGCGAGGGTTTCATCGGCATGGCTTGCAAACACCACGCGATCATAGCGCAGTTCTTCGCCGCGGCTGTCGCGCACAAACACGCCCTCGGCCGTGCGGCGCACACTGACAGCGGCGCAGTTGGTGCGGATGCGATCACTGAGCGGGGCAAGCAGTTTCGCCATATATTCACGGCTGCCACCCGTGACCGTGTACCATTGTGGCTGGCCGGAAAAGGCAAGCAAGCCATGGTTTTCAAAGAACTGAATGAAAGTGCGCGCGGGGAACGCAAGCATGGTCGTGGGCGAGGAACTCCAGATTGCGCCACCCATCGGCAGCAGGTAATTTTTCATGAAGCCTTTACCAAGTTTCATCTCGCGCACAAGGTCGCCTAAGGTCAATTCGGGCTTAGTATCGACCATGCGGCGCGCATGGGTGTTGAAGCGAATCACATCGCGCAGCATGCGATAAAAATGTGGGTTAAAAATATTGCGGCGCTGACCGAACACACCGTTCACATCGCGTGCACACCATTCGAATTTGCCGCCATCGATGGTGGCGGCAAAGGTCATGTCGCTTTTGTGGGTGACGACCCCCAGCTGCTTGAACAGGCCAACAAGGTTAGGGTAGTTACGCTCGTTATAGACAATGAAACCCGTATCGACCGGAATCGAGACCCCGTCATAATCAACCACTTTGGTGCGCGTGTGGCCGCCCGTGACCGCATTTTTTTCATACAGCGTGATGCTGTGGTTAGGGTGCAGCAGGTGGGCGGTGCCCATGCCCGAAATGCCGCTGCCAATAATCGCGATACTGCTCATGTGCCCCACTATATGCCTGAAACAATGCGAATCCAGCCTGAGTTGGAATCAATGCACAGTTAGTGCAGCCGCCACATGCGCGGTAGTTACGATTTGGTAATTAAGCGCCGTCGCGGTTGCCTCGCCTCTCACGAACGGCTAGAGCTTTGTCTAAAGTTCACCCACGGACGGAGAGGGCGATGAGTCGGCTACGCGGCCTGATATGTGCGTTTGGCATGGTGCTGACAGCAGGCTGTGTTTCCCTGCTCAATGCATCGGTGCCAAGCCGTGGCTACACGGTGACGAGCGATGTTGCCTATGGCAAACTGCCGCGCCAGATGCTCGACATCTATGTCCCTGAGAAAACCGCCACACCCGCCCCCGTGCTGGTGTTTTATTATGGCGGCAGCTGGCAATCGGGCCGCAGGCAGGATTACAAATTCGTCGGCGAGGCCTTCGCCAGCCTTGGCTATGTGACAGTGATTGCCGATTATCGCCTGTACCCTGAGGTATATTTCCCGACCTTTGTTGAGGATGCGGCGCGCGCGCTGGTGTGGGTGCATGGCCACATCGCAACCTACGGCGGGGATGCGAATAATATCTTCGTAAGCGGCCACTCCGCCGGAGCATACAATGCCGTGATGTTAAGTGTGAACGATAGCTACCTTAAGAAAGCGGGTGGTAAGCCCGAGATGATCCGTGGCACAATTGGATTGGCCGGGCCGTATGATTTCCTACCGTTGACGGATGAAGACATCATCGCCATTTTCAGCAAAGCAAAGGCGGCGGATACCCAGCCCATCACCTTTGCCACGCACCGCACGCCGCCTATGCTGCTCGCCACCGGGGATGCGGATGAAACCGTGGGTGTGAAGAACACCGTCAATCTGGCGAAGGCGCTCACCCAGCACGGCACGGCCGTTACGGTGAAGCGCTACCCCGACGTTGCGCATATTGGCATTGTGCTCTCGCTTGCCCATGGATTTCGCGGCAAGGCCACCACGCGCGAGGATATGGACGCGTTCATGCGCGCGCACCGCACGCCGCCCATGCCCGCTAAAAAGGCCGAGTAAGCGGCAAACGCTGCTTGAATCTGCGCCAGTTTGGCGCTACTTGGCAAGCAAACGACTAAAAATGATGAGGATTTTATGCCCACTCCCATGCACGCGTTCACGGTTCGCGATGTGATGCGCGATTCGCCCACCATGAGCGCCGCCGCCATGGCCGATGCGGCGAAAGCCCGCGGTAAGACAGTGGCGATTGTCACCATCGGTGACCTATTCCCCAAACCCACGCAAGCAGAAGTGGAGGGGTGGCTTTCGCAATTACTGGTGGATGCGAAGAAACCCGAGCATGCAACTGACGAGCGCTACAGCAGCATTCGGGATGCATCGAAACTCTATGCCTATTCTGAAACCACGGGGCTGCCAAGCCTGCGTGCCGCCGCCGCCGCTGGCTTCACCCGCGATACTGGGCTTGAGGCAAAGGCCGCCGATGTGTGCATCGGCACTGGCGGCAAGGGGGCGCTTAATGGTGCGCTGGCGGTCTTCAAACCGGGCGATGTGGTGCTGGTCACGGCCCCGGGTTGGCCCACCAACTATGATATGTTCCCCGCTGGCGTGAAGCTGGTGGAGCTCGCGACTGGCGATGGTGTGTTGCGTGCGGATGTGCTGCATGACGCCCTCGCACAGTATCCCGAGCCCGCGGCGATTCTTATCAACGCGCCATGCAACCCAACCGGTGCTAACTACACCGGTGATGAGCGTGAAGCGTTTTTTGCTGCAGTGAATGCTGCAACAAAAACAACCTTGGTGCTCAGTGATGACCCTTATGGCAAACTAGTGTTTGACCGCGACCCGTATGATATTGCAGCGGTGCTTAAACGTGGGCCTGTTGAGGCGGCACTTTATCAGGCTGGGCGCATCGCGTATTTCCGCACTGTCTCGAAAGAATATGGGTTAGCTGGCTTGCGCGTTGGCTTCATTGTCTCGAAAAATAAATCGATGGTGACGTCGCTCAAGCAGTGGAACGAGAGCAAAGGCGGCGGCATGGGTGTTGAGGACCAGCTCAAGGCACAAGCCGCGCTGATGTATGGTGACGCGTTCATTATCCGCACGGTTGAGCTGCTGCTTGAAAAGCGCGCTGTGCTGCTCGAGGGCATTGCGGCACTGAACTATGCCAAAGTGGAGGCACCACGCGGCACGATTTATGGCTGGGTGAACTTTGCTGGCCTCAAGGGCTGCACGGTATCCGCCGACGCTTCAGAAACCGGCGAGGCTTACGTGATCACCACCCCGATGGATGCGATGCGTTACCTTGTGAATGTGGCTGGTGTGTGCGGGGTGCCGGGTGCGCCGTTCTATGCGCCGGATTCACCCGCCGCTGCCAATGACTGGCATGTGCGTATTTCCTTCTGTGGTGAAACTGCCCAGCTGAAAACCGCACTGGCGAATCTCGCCCAGGCCGAAAAATCATTGGTTTCAGTGAATTCGCACGCGGCTTAGCCGCTTACAGGCACGCCGTCATATTACCGGGCGAGCGCTTGCAAGCGGCAGGTGCTGGGGGCTTGCCTTTTGGCAGTTTCGTGGTTCCCGCCGGGCGGCGTAGCTCAGCCTTGGCGCTGGCAAGTGCCTTGATGAAACCTGCATCCTCGCGCATGTTGGCAAAAATCACGGCGGCGAGTTGCTTGCCCGCCTTCACGTCGCTTGGGTAATGCACGCCCGCATCCACCCGATGGTTGCTGATCTCAAGCGCCCGCGCAAACAGGGTTGCACGTTTTTGCGGAAATAACTCACTTAAAATATACGCCCAGACATGGTTCGTCACGGTGTGACCGCTGGGGTAACTTGGGCGCGTGATAGGTGAGACCAACAACTGCACGCGCGTATCTGTTAGCCATGGGCGGGTGCGGCCATAGTAATCCTGCGTGGCATCGGCAATGCGCCACGCATCCGAACCGCCACGGCGCAGAAGGGAAAATAGCTCGGGGTAGGCCGCCTCGTTATAGCGCTCGCCAAGCACAGGCGTCACCATCATCGTCGGCGTAATACGATCTTCAACAACGATGGCGTGTTTTGGTGCAGCAGTCAGGTTTTTCTGACGGGTGAGGATCGATGCAATTTCTGCCTGCTGCTCGGGCGATCCATCGGCATAGGGCGCGCCAAGCGTGCAGGGGCACACGGCGTCGCTCGTCACGAATTGGTAGGGGTAGGGATATTTATCACTGCTGCAGGCAGCAGCAACAAAAAGCAGCGACAACAGTGCAACGCGCGAGAAACGAGTCATGCCAGAATCCTTCAAAAATGCATTAGCCGACATCTGCCATGGCACAGCCGCAAGTGCAACCAGGAAGCGCGCCTAGCCTGCTATGCATTACATTCATGCCTTAGCGTCAGACAGTTCCGAGCGCCGCAGGTTCAGGTACACAAGGATGGTCGCTGACACATAAATCGATGAGTAGGTACCCACGATCACCCCAAAAATCATCGCGGCGGAGAAGCCAAACAGCACATCCCCCCCGAAAATGACAAGGCCGGTGAGGGCGGCAAGCAAGGTGCCACCAGTGAGGAAGGTGCGCGCCAGCGTCTCGTTACAGGCGAGGTTAATCACCTCGGGGACGGGCTTGACCTTGAATTTGCGCAAATCCTCGCGCACGCGGTCATAAATCACTACCGAGTCGTTGATGGAGTAGCCGATGACAGTGAGGAGTGCAGCAACCGAGGTGAGGTTGAATTCAATCTGGGTGATGGAATAAAAGCCAATGACGAGAATCGCATCATGCAGCAGCGCGAGAATGCCGCCGACACCATATTGCCATTCAAAGCGAAACCAGAGATAGAACGCCATCGCCACCATGGCGAAGGTGAGGGCCAAGAAGCTGCCGCGAATCAACTCACCACCGACCTGTGGGCCGACATAATCCGTGCGCAGATATTCAATCGGTGCGCCGTAGCCCGCATCCAGTGTGCTGCGAACGGCTTGGGCCACCTGGTTCTGGTTTTCATCACCATGTGGCTTCAAGCGAATCATGATGTCGCGCCCATCGGTACCGACGGATTGCAGGCTCGCATCCTTCGTGTGGCTGGTCTCGAGCAGCGTGCGCATTTTATTGATGTCGGCGGTTTGCTCAGTGCGCACTTCCATCACCACGCCGCCGGCGAAATCAATCCCGAAATTGAGGCCATGAACGCTCAAGGAGACGATCGTGGCAATCACCCCAAGAATGGTGACAGCAAAGCCCGCCTTGCGGTAGCCGACGAAATCATAAGCCGGAACGGTGCGAAACATTTGGAAGGGAAAGCGCATAAGAACACTTGCGGTTAGGGATTCAAGGAAAGGGCATGGCCAACAGGGCGTGCGACCCTGTGGCGTATCCCTAGCGGTAATACACCTCTTTGTTGAGGGTTTTCTCGCTCGCATCCACAATCAAGGTGATGGCGCAATCGCCGGTGATATTGATCATCGTGCGCACCATATCAAGAATGCGATCAACGCCCAGAATCAGGCCGATGCCCTCAATCGGCAGGCCGACGGAGTTGAGCACCATGCCCATGAAGATGATGGAGCCCGAGGGAATGCCCGCCGCACCAATGGAGCCAAGCGTACAGGTCAGCAGCAGAATACCGTAATCAATCGCGTGCAGCTCGATGCCGAAGAACTGGGCAAAAAATAGGGCACAAATGCCTAGGTAAATTGCCGTGCCGCTCATGTTCACGGCCGCACCGAGCGGCAGCACGAACTGACAGATCTGGGCGCTGACGCCGAGCTTCGTTTCCGTCTCCCGCATGGCGGTGGTGAGGGTCGCCTTCGAGCTAGAGGTCGAGAACGCCATGACTTGGGTAGTCACCAATTTTCGGTAAAAGGGAAACGGGCTGATTTGGCCGAAGATGGCAATCAGCACACCATAGAGCACATATTGCACCGCGCAGGCGGCAAGAACCGCAGCAACCAACACCGCGAGCACTTTTAGAATTTCAAGGCCTTGGGTGCCTACCGTCCAGGCCATGAAGCCGAATACGGCCATGGGGGCGAGGCGCACAATATATTCAATCATGCGGAAGATGACTTGCGCGAAATCATAAATCAGCTCACGCACGCGCTGCGATTTGCCACCCATGCTATTGACCGTCATGCCAAAGATCACGGCAAACACAATCACCTGCAGCAGGTTCGCCTCGGCAAAGGACTGGAAGATATTGGGCGAAATGAGGCCGAGCAGGAAATCTTTCATATGCATCGGTGGCGCGTTCGCGGCCGCACCCGCACTGCCAGCAAACTCATTGATGTTGACCTGAAGGCCTGTACCCGGGTGAAAAATGAGGCCCGCCGCAAGGCCAAGGATGACCGCAAGTAGGGCAGTGGCGAGGTAAGCGGCAATGCTTTTGAGGCCGACACGCTTGAAGTTGGCACTACCCGCCATGCTGGTGATGCCCGAAGCCAGCGCCAGAAAAATCAGCGGAACGACAACCATTTTGATGAGGTTGATGAAGATCGTGCCAAGGACTTTAAAGCCCGCGGCTTCTTCCTTCAGCACAAGGCCAGTGATGATGCCCAGAATTAGGCAAATCACGACCTGCTGCCACATTTTCAAACCGAAAACGGTAAACTCTTTAACCTCTGCACCGGCCATTCGCATACCCCAAATTCTACCGCCCTGTTGCCCCCTTTTGGGAAGCACCTTTCGATTGGTTACCTGACACACCCATCTATTCGTGTGCCGAGCAAGAATCGTTACCCGGCTCAGGCTGAAATGGCCGCCACCCTAGCAGCGCCCGCGCGCTTTGCTAGTAAATTTTATGAGTAACTGTGCAGTGCAATATGGCGGGTAGTATCCACTGCACAGACGATGCATGGAGTGAACCAAGATGTGGCGTTTTTCTCATGAGAATTTGCCAAATTCATCAAATTTTACGATTTTGTTAATCGAAAGTTAAGGAAGTCTAGGTAAAGTGGGGACTGAATTGGCTAATCCGACAATAAAAAAATACATCAGGAGCATTTATGAGCGATGAACATAACAATAAGCATGCAGGGACTGGGCAAAACGATGTGACGCATGGGGGCACGGTTTCCATGAGTGATGGGCCTCTTCCGCCTAGAATGGAGCTGCCGGTAACAACGCCGGTGCCCCCGTTGCATGAGTCGTATAATGCCTCAGTGCCTCGCCCAGCTTTTGCGGGATATGAAGAGCGCACCGTCATTAACAATGGTATTCAATCGACGATACGAAATCCCGTATCGGCTACGGCGCCCTCTGGCCGCGATAGAAGCGGTGATCACCACATGGAATTGCCCAATGGGTTCACTGGGGGCAGTGCGGTTGAATCGTCCGTTAGTGGCGTAAGGGTGGGTAACGAGACCTATACTGTTCGCGCAACGAAGTTCACTGGTGGTCTTTCGGATGGTTCTACCTATCTCGGCATTTCGAACGACAAGGATCGGATCGATGACATTGTAACACTCGATGAAAACACCATGAGCCCTGAGCTTAAGGCAAAGGTCATCACAGCACTCTCAAAATCCAGCCAAGGTGGTACCGCGCTTACTTACGAAGAAGCACGAAAACTTATCGTCAATGTGCTGCCTGATGTGCCCGTGCGCGTTGGCCACGATGGCCAGCACCAGCATGACGGCACCAACCCGAATGTGCATCTGCAAGGAAACGCGCCCACTGCCGCAAGAAGCGCAGGTGCTGGCCGTGGAGGGGATCAGTAGAATCAATACAAAAAGGGCACCGAAAGGTGCCCTTTTCATTTTTTCATCCCGGCTTTATGCCGGGATCTCCTTGAAGAGAGTGCATACTGCGGGGGATCCCGGGACAAGCCCGGGATGACCGGTGCTCTACGCAAACATCTTGGCGAATTCGCGTTTGGCGCGGGTTTTCCAGTGGCCGCGGTGGTACGCATCCGAGCACATCAGCGGCATGACACTGCCCGCTTCAGCGAACACCATTTGCTCCAGTGCTGTATCCACTTTGCCCCATGAGCAGGCTTCCTTGAGGGTGCTCGACGAACATGCACCGTCGCGTACATCGGCAATGGTCACCTGCACGGCGTATTTATGCATCGCCACATCGTCATGGCCGAGGATTTCGGCGCAGACCACGGTGTCTTGCGTGAAGTTCTTCGGCACGCCGCCACCCACCATGAGCAGGCCCGTATCGCCCGCTTTGATTTTGATGTCCGTCAGTTCGCGGAAATCGGCGATGGCATCGAGCATCATATGCTTTTTAGGGTTATCGACCTGATGCTTCACGAGGCCAAAGCCTGCCGAGGAATCAACGAATGCAGGGCAGAAGATTGGCACGTTATGCTCGTAGGCTAGCTGCACCAGCGAATCTTTCTTCTTGGCGTTGCCAGCGGCCAACCATTTGCCCATCTCGCGGATGAACTCGCGCGATGAATAGCCCCGTGGCTCGAGCGAGTTTGCGATCTCCAGAATCGTGTGGTCGCAGGCTTGCAGCTCTTCTTCATCGATGTACGTGTCGTAGATACGGTCGATATAGAGGTCGCGCAGGTATTTATCATCCTGCCCTGAGGCCGAACCTTGGTAATGTTTGAAGCCCAGCGCTTCGAAGAAATCCATATCCACGATGCTTGCGCCCGTGGCCACAATCGCATCCACCATGTTGAAGCGGATGAGGTCGGCATAAAGCTTCATGCACCCGCCTGCGCTGGTGGAGCCAGCAAGGGTGAGGATGATGGAGCAGTCTTTATCGGCCAGCATTTGGTTATAAATGCTCGTGGCGCGCGCAAGGTCGCGGCTGGTGAAGCTCATGTTGGTCATGCCATCGATGATGGGGCGGGCATCGAAGCTGGTGAAGTCGATATGCTCAACGGTTTTACCGAGCAACTCGGCTTTGGCGTTTGATTTTTGTTTGGCGGCGGCAGTCATCATGGTTCTCCGTGGTTTTTCGTTGGGCGTGCGTGTAGCAAAATAAACTGCCCCTGTCACATGAAAACATGCGCAGGGGCGGGGTTTTTATGGGTAGGTTGGGGTTAGCCGCGGGCGACCAGTGCCACGCGACGCTCGACCTGCGTGTCGTTATACAGGCTCATCAGCGGCTCATCGCGCACCACCACCGGTTGGTTGGCAAGCGCAAAGCCGTTGAAACGCGTCGCCATCGTGCGCCCATAGGCGCCAAGTTGGCCGATTTCAAGGTAGTCGCCTTCCTTCACATCCGCAGGCAGCATGAAGGGGCCCTTCATGAAGTCCATCGTGTCGCAGGTCGGGCCGTAAAAACTGAAGCCTTTTTCGTCTTCACTCCCCGTGCGGCCAAGCAGCCGTGCCGGGAAAATGAACTTCGGCACACCCGCATCGAACAGCGACCCATAGGTGCCATCGTTGAGGTAAAGGAAATCGCCTTTACGGGCTTCCACACGCACCACCACGCTGCCCGATTCGGCAACGAGGGCGCGGCCAGGCTCAGCCAACAGCGCACAGCCATGCGCTTTCACGATGTCGCGCGTGGCGTCGTGAATGGCATTGAAGTATTGCGTCATATCTGGCGGGGTCATGCCAGGGTAGATGCTGGGGAAACCGCCGCCCACATCGAACGAATCAATGCGCACGCCCGATTGCTTGACCACTTGCTTGGCCAGTTTGATGGCAAGCTTGTAGGCATTCGGGTGCATGCATTGGCTGCCCACATGGAAGCACACGCCCGCATGGGCCGCAACCGCGCGCACTTTGGAAAGGAGCGCTGGGGCCACCTCAAGGCTTGCGCCGAATTTATCGGTCAGCGCGAGCTCCGCATAGGTGTTGGGAATGGCAATGCGCACATGCAGGCCCAGATCGTCGGCATAGTTGGTCTCGACCAGAATTTTGCCAAGTTCCTCATCGCTATCGAGCGAGAAATGACGCACGCCATAGCGGTTGTAGGCCTCGCGAATGGCGTTGCGTGACTTGACGGTGTGCATGAAATAAAGCTCTGCCTCGGGGAACAGGCCGCGCACCATGGCCACTTCGTGAAGCGAGGCAACATCGAACTTGCGCACGCCGTTTGCCCACAAATCCTTGAGCACATGCTCGTCGGGATTCGTTTTCACGGCATAGAGAACCTGCCCGCGAAATTTCGAGAAAAACAGATCCACCGCGCGCTTGAGCGCGTGCGGACGATACATAACAACGGCTTGTTCAGGCTGTAAATGCTTTACAGCGGAGTCGGGCGATGTGTAGCTTCGCATGTCATAAATCCTCGTGAGTACGTTAACCAAAAACGCACCAGCAAACCTTGCGACGGATTTATGACAGCAGTGCCAAGGTCACCTTGCTGGGTTGGGGTTGCTAATCGGCGAAATTTTCGCTTCTTAGCCCCTTACCCCTCTAGGGATCTCTACACGCCATGGGATTTGCGGTAAGGCCAATTATACATGCTTCGGCCCAATGTAAAGCAAAAATATTGCAACGGAATGTTACGAAAGCCCTTATTTCTCAGAGGGTGTTCACGGAATGACAGTTTTGCGCCACTTGCCACGAAAAAGGGGCGCCAACCAGCGCCCCTAAATTTATGGATAGAAAAGGCGACTACGCCTTGTGGGGGTGAATAATCTCACGACGGTCCACGCCCATGTTGAATTCACCCTCGGTTTCGTAATAGGTCGCCGAGGTGAGCGCTTTAGGCAGTTTGACCGAGTTATTGTTGCTGATGAACGCGTGGTACGGAAGTTTGCGTACATGCGCGAGCAGAATGGACGCGGCGAGGAAGAAGGTCAGCGCCGAGGCGAGGAAGAACCCATAGCCGTAGTAGCTGTAGCCCATCTGAATCGTGATGAGCGTGAACAGCGTGTTGGCAGCAAGGTAGAACACAAAGATCCACATATTGCTGCGGCGGCAATCAAAGTAGCTGAGGATGATGGTCGCAAACAGGATCAGCACCTGGAAGAAGGAACCCAGCACACCCAGGCGGAAGATACCCAGCTGCACGAAGAACATGCGCAGATGTTCAAAAATCTGTGGTGCCATGATGATGAACAGGAACGCAATCACGCCTTGGATGACCACAATGCTGCGTGCACCTTCCACAATCGCTTCCATGATTTTGGCATGGAACTGGCGAATCCGGCGCATCGAGGCATGGGCAAGGATGTTGCCGTAAAAGCGGCGGTAATGGTGGAAGAAGTTGGTCTCGATCGAGAATACGAACAGCGCAATCGAGGGCAGGATGGTCATTGCCGCCAAGAACATCGCCGAATCATAATCGGGGAAGAAACGCAGTTTCGAATCCAGCTCGACCGACTCAGGCGCGAACCACATCAGCCATTTATCGACCCAGAGTGCTGCGTTATAGCAAAAGCCGCCCACAGCCAGTTCCCAGTATTTTTTCCAGAACGGCTTGATCGCAAAGTCGGTGGTCAGGTGGTAGGGGTATTCCGAGAAAATGCGCCCAGCGAGCATGAACACAATGATGGAAAGGCCGATATCGTAGCCCGCCACCATGCCAGCCGCGCCGTATTTCATCAGGTATTCCGCTGCGAGTACCGCAATCACCATGCCGATGATGAAGGTCCAGGTCACCGAGGAGAAGTCCTTGAGGGCGGTAAGGTACACCGAAAGCAGCCAAACGCCCGCGATGAGGAACATGTTGGCAAAGCCAGCCAAGCGCAGCGCCAGCGGCATGTTGAAGTAAAAGCCATAGAAGAATACAGCGAGCGCCAGATTGAAAGCGAACACCATCATCATGCTCTCAAGCATCACGGTGGGGGTGCTGGTCACGTTCTTGACGTGGATCTGGTCGGCCAGATAGCGCGTCATGATGAAGTAGACGGGCGCCGAAAGGGCGAGCGAGAACGAGAAGTTATAAACGATCACGCCGCGGAAATTGAGCAGTTCCGTGTTGTTGCTACCGCCATACATGTAGGTGGTGAAGGCAAGCGCCACCACGGTGAACAACCACGGGCCTGCAATCGCGAACACCGAGTGCAGATACGCGCCTGCGATACCAAGCAGGTCGTCGCGCCGCGCCATTTTATTCAGTTCAAAACCAATGCCAGCCATTGTTTAGTCTCCAGTCGCCAGTAGCCAGTCGCCAGTGGAAGGCATTTTTGCTTCCAATCCTGAGATGAGGCCATGAATCATTTTTCCTATTTCAGCAGATGCCTTCAGTAGTTCGCTATACGCGGAATCATCCAAATAGTTCAGTTTCAAAGCGATATAGAGTTGCGTCTCCACTTCTGCTAGGGAAGCGCTTGCCATGCGCAAGAAGCGAATAAAATCCTTGTCTGATTTGCGTTCACTTCCCTCAGCAATATTGGAGGGTATAGAGACAGCAGCACGACGAACTTGTGAGGATAAGCCGTATAGTTCTTCTTTGGGAAATGTGCTAGTAAGCGCATATACATCAAGTACAAGCTGTGTTGCTTTCTCCCAAACTTTTAGATTTTGATATTTACGAATCATAATATTCTCTGGTGACTGGCGACTAGTGACTGGTGACTCTAAGCTCTGCGCAAATATTCCGCATACAGCGTGCGGTATGCCTGATGCTGAATGCCTTCGTTATAATATTGGGCAATGCGGGTGCGAATCACATTGCTTGCGGTTTCATAGAGCGCATTGTCCGAAAGCAGGGTGAAGATTGCGTCCGCAGTCGAGGCGGGGCTGGCCAGTGGCGTGACGATGCCGCCCATACCAAGTGCTGGCGTTTCCTCGGGCGTGCCTTCAATCAGTTCCCGGCAGGAGCCCACATCCGTCGCCACGATTGGGATGCCAGCAGCACCGGCTTCAAGCATAACGAGCGGCTGCGCCTCGGAAATACTGGTCAGCACCAGCACATCGAGCATCGGCAGATAATCATCGACCTTCGCTTGGCCAGTGAAAGTAATCGTCCCCTCAAGCCCGAGAAGCTGCACAAGGTTCGCGCATTCATTGAAGTAATCTTCGTCCTCATCGACAGGGCCGATGATGAAGGCTTTCATGTCCGGCGCGGTTTGGCGCAGCAGGCCGCAGGCGCGAATGAAGGTTTTGATGTCCTTGATCGGCACGACGCGACCAATGAGACCAATGGTCGGCGAGGCCTGACGGCGATGGGCAAGCGCCGAGAAGCGACGAATATCGACACCGTTGGGGATGACTTGGAGCTTCTCAAGCGGGGCGCCATCCTCGATTTGCGGCTTCTGGTTGCCAGCAAACAAGGTGATGATACGGTCGCTCGCTTCATAGCAAACGCGGCTGAAATTGTTGATCGAGTCGATCCACATATCGCGCAAATCGCGGCGTGGTTTATCAATCGTCAGGGCCTTACTCGACGTGGCTTCGAGCCAATCCGCTGCCGTCACCTCGATGCGGCGCTCGTTGGTGTAAATACCATGCTCGGTGACGAACACTGGCTTGCCGGTCTCGACCTTAGCGCGTGCGCCCATGAGGCCCGCATAGCCGGTTGACATGGCGTGATAAATATCGGCAGCCGGTAGGGGCGCCAGCAAGGTGGAATAAACACCCCCGGCAATCGCGCGATACGACCAGAAATAATCGAGGAACGAGTGATCAGGGAAGGCCTTTTCGTAAAGGTCAACGAGCTGCTGCCAGGCTTCTTCGCGGTCAAGCAGTGCTTGGGTGCCAAGGCTCACGCGGGTGCTACGCAACACATCCATGATGGTTTTAAGGTCCGCCAGCTGCATGGTCTTGTTGCTGGTGAGTTTGGCAAGCGGCTCGCGCAGTGCGCGGTGCATGCGGCCAGCGAGCATGGTGTTGATATCGGCACCTGCGGGCAGGTCGTTCAGGCGGATGGTGGTGAGACCCACGACATTGCTTGGCAGATCGTAGCGAAGTGTCAGCTCACCATCGCGCGGCATGATGGAGCAGATATGGAACGACAAGTGGCTCTGCTCTTTGATCAGGCCATGCGCCCAGCCAGAAACACCGCCGGTGATGTAAGGATAGCTTCCCTCAAGAATAAGGCAGACATCCGCTTTTTGATTGGTTCCACGCATTGCTTACTCGGACTGGTAAAGGGGTTGGTTCATCTTAGGCTACCTGCATCCACAAGGTCACCGCATCGCGCACATCGGCGGGTAGGTCTTCTTGCGTGGTGATGCCGCGGCCCAATTCTAAAATCGCGCGGCGCAGCTCGCGGTGCTGCCCTAGGCGGAACAGGCACTCGAAATACCACAGCACCATCGAATTCATTTTCCAGCCACGATCAAGGGCGGCGCGGAACCATTCTGCGGCTTCGGCCCATTGCTGGTCGCGGTACAGCAGGCGACCAATCGCCACCCATGCTTCCGAGGAGTTGGGGTCTTGCTGCAAATAGGTTTTATAGGCGCTGATGGCACGCGAGCGGTTGAGCTTCTCAAGCTCGCCATCAAGCACGCCGGTGAAGGCATAATCGTCGTAAAACTTGGCCAGTGCCAGCGTCAGCATCGGGTCGTTGGGTTGCTTGGTGCGCGCCATTTCAATGCGGCTGAGCTTCGCTGCAAACTCGCGCTCGACCTTAGCGATGGCGGTTGCTGCCTGCACGCGGATGGTATTGTTGTTATCGGATAACGCGGCTTTGAACGCCTCGGCAAAGCGCGGGGAAAAGCGCGAGGTCATTTTCGCAAGCGCCCGGCGCTTCTGGTTTTCCGAACCTAAGCGCATCACATCCGCGAATGGCATGACGCTGTAGGCGCTTGGGTTTTCATCAAGCCCCTCGGTGATGCTGTCATAAATCGTTTGCGGTTCGCTTGGCAGGTCCGTTGGAAAGATGGTCGCATACCATTCACGGAAGTGATACGAGCGGCCGCGGAAAATAACGGTGAAGAAAAATCCAAGCAGCGCACCCACGGCACCAAAAATCCCGGTCATGCTGGAAACAATGGCCAGCAGTGCAAGATGCTGCACATCCATGCCCTTACGGTATTGCGCGTAGGCGATGACCGCGGTGACGGCAGAAACAATTGCATGAATGAGCAGCGGAATCACGGGCCAGATGCCGGTACCCAAAAACAAATACGCGTTGAACGCATGCAGCACGATCAAGATAATCGCGAGCACCAAGAACAGGCCGTTCGTGGCGGTGGCGGCACTCACGCGGTTCGCGTCATGGATGTCCTCAGGGTTGAGGATATCCTCAACATACTGCGTGTAATCGAGTGTGCTTGGCTTAACGGGCTTCATGGAGCGCACTCACAATATAGTTAAAGCTCACACCATTTTTGCCACGCAGATGTTTGTCCATGTCTTTGGCGATCTTGTCGCGCACGATGGAAGCACCGGCCTGCGCCGTTGCCGGTAGCAGGATGGAGTACTCTTCACCATCTGTCTGATAGTCGAAGGCAAGATCGACGCTACGCAGCACAGTTTTCACGGATTCCGCAATCTGACGCGCGACGGTGACGCGCTCCGCATCGCTCAGGTTTTTTGCATCGTTGAGTTTGATGACCACCATGCTCAGGTCAAAGCCCACGCGCTTGGCCAGCGTGCGCATGTAGTCGCTCTGGCGCTTGAAGTAGTTGTAGCTGAGTAGGTTGCGCTCGGGGTTGATGATGGCTTCCGCCTTCACGCTTTGGTAGTTACGCGCATTCACCAACGCCGTGCCCACCCAGTCGGTCAGTGCACGGAAGGTCTCGACCGTGTTGAGTGACAGCGAGGTGAAGTCAAGCTGCTCAATCTTCAGCATCCCGATGACCCGGTCGGTCGAGGGGTCAAGAATCGGGCCTGCCATGATGCCTTGGTTATCAAGCGAGATTTCATGCTGCTCATTCGCCACCACCAGCAATTCGCGCTGGCCAACCACGGCTTGGAATAGCGGGCTGTAGGAATCAATCTCCTGGGCGAATTTATCGCTTGGCGCCCAACCATGGATGATGGTCGTGCTCAGTTTGTTATCATGCAAAATGGCGAGTGAGAATTTCTGTGGCCCAAGCACCGATTTGACAAGGCGCTCCACGCCCTGCATCACCGATTTGGGGTCAAGGGTTTCAACGGCCTTGGCCGCACGGTAGGCGTCGATGGACGACAGCAGCTGGCCAGAGACCTGTACCTCAAGCGATTCTTTGCGGTGCTTCACGAAGTTATAGGAAGTCGAGATCAGCTCTTCGCGCTGGTGCGATTCCTCAACTTCACGCGCGAGCAGGTTACGCTCACGGATATGGCGCTGGCGAAGCTCGCCCAAAATCCAGCCACCCACGAGCCACAAGATGGGGTTGATGGAGATGGAGAATAGCCAGTCATAATGGCTCATGCCTTCGGCTTGCGCAGGAATATTGCCCACGAGATAAAACAGCGTTGCAGCAATAGCGGCGACAATGCCTTCTGCCGTGCCGTATTGCGCGGCAATGATCAGCACCACGATCCAGAACGGGTGGGGGTTCACATCACAGAAGCGGTCACCCGAGAATGCAAACGCATCGATCAAGGTCAGGACCACCAGACCAATGAGCATTTCGACCAGCGCTGAAACGCGAATGCCCAAGATGCGGGGTTGGTCAAGAGAGTTGGTTTGATTGAACATGATGTACCTTTGCCTCAATTAAAATTTGTAAATGATATCCGCACCCACGTTGAGCACAGTATTATCGGTATTGTTGGTTTCTTGGGCATAGCGCGCACGCGCACCAATCTGCCACTGGTCGGTTAGATCTTCATCCACCCGAATCTCGCCAATCGGTAAGAAACCACCGTTGATGCGATCATACGCCGCACCACCGATGACTAGGGCATGGGTGGTCGGGGTCCAATCATCGCGATAGACGCCGGTTAGCGCGTGGATTTCCCGGGTGCGCACGGGCAGCAGGAAGTAGCTGTTGCCAAGCCCATCAATCGCACTATCGGGCTTGCCGTCGCGGTATTCGCCATCAAAGCCATAGCCAATCCCCAAATAAGGCTGGTTGGCGGTTTGCTGCTGAAGATCCTCAAACAAGTTGAGGCGCAGCAGCGTGGTTTGTGACACTGAATTTTCTTCCGAGATATTGTAATTGTTGTACGAGGCCTCAACGCTTAGCCCGGTGGTTTTACGCAAGCGCGCTGTGTGCAAGAAACCAACGCGGTCACGTGCAGCATCTTCGTAAACCGCTTCGACGAAATCCCAGTAAGGACGGTGATATTCTGCAATCAGTTCGGTGCGACCAATCGGGTTGTTGAAGGTGAGGTAGGCACCGGCGCCAAGCGTGTCGTTGTTGGCAAATACCGAACCTTGCGCCCGCGTGCCATCGCTGAAGTTATAGGCGCTGTAAATTTCTCCGCGCTGCCGGGTGACGCTGTAATCGCCCAAGCGGCCGTCGCGCGCACGGATGGTGTTATCCGTATCAAGGAAATCATTCTGCGCAGTAAAGCCAAACTCGAGGTTACGATCCGCATGCACGACACCGGAAAGGGTAGTGATCTGCTCATCGTTCTTGCCGAAGCTGCGATATTCGTGATCAAGCTTCACGAAGTTCGTGCCCGCCGCCACTTTGGTAAGGTTCTGTGCCTGCAAGGTCAGGTCCTCATTCTCTGGCGCGGCGCTGCGTGCGCGATCAAGCAGGCTTTGCGCCATATCGCTATCGCCACCAGCGCTCGCAAGTGCCGCCTCGTAGCTCAGCAATTGCGGGTCGTTGGGGTAGTAATGACGCACCGCCTGTAAGCGCTCACGCGCTTTGGCTTCCTGGCCCGAATCATGTTCGATGCGTGCATAAAGAAGTTGCAAGCGCAGGTCCTGCTGGCGCTGCAATTCGACTTGTGGGGCATAGTTAGGTTGCGGCTCAGCGACCACAGCAAACTGCTCATTCGCGGTAGGCACATAACGCACCACATAACCTGGCTTGGCAGTAATCGTCAGGCTATCATAACCCAGCGTGCTGCTCTCGACCCACGCCAGCTTGGCTGCCTTGGCTGCATCGATAGGAGCCTTGTTTTCGATTGGCTCAGCGAAGGTGAGTTTCAGCTCACGCCCGTTATTGATGCGCGCAACACCCGCCACATGCGGCGAGCGGCCTTGAAGAGCTGCACCCTTACCGTAGTAAGGTGAGTTTTTATCGTACTGGTTGGCAATGCGCGTGGCTTCGTCGAGGTATTTGTACTCAATCAACGCACCCATGTAATCGGCGAGAATACCCTTATCATCTGGGTATTGCTCAAGCAGTTGGTTGAAGCCGGCTTTGGCCTCGGCATGCTGCCCTAGACGGAATTGTGCAGTGTAAAGCCGCGAGAGGGCATCCGGCGAATTCGCACCCGACTGCGCGGTAAGCGCTACCACTTGGCGGTATTCGGCCAGCGCCGCTTCGGGCTTGCCTTGGCGACGCAACAGCTCGGCTTTATAGAAACGCGCCTGAGAGGGGTTGGTCTCAGGGTCAGGGGTTTGTTCCTGAACCGCAAGATATTGGTTCAGGTTCTTCTCAGCCGCGACGAATTTGCCTTTGCTAAATTCAAGCGTTGCCATCTGGCTCAAGGCTTTTGCGTTGCTGGGCTCAAGGGCCAGCACGCGCTCATAGCCGTTAATCGCAGCATCACGGAACCCATAGGCCTGACCGATTGAGGCGTAGTCCAGCAGAGCGGGCACATCACTCGTTTGCGCCACCCATTCACGCATTGCCACGTCGTAGTTCTGGCGGCTGCCGGTATTGGCAAGGGTGGTGAAGTATTTTTTGCGAAGCGGACGGCTGTATAACGCGTCTGGCGTCGCGCTCACATAGCTCAGGATGCTTGCATCATCGGCAACATTGCCAACCAGCTCGGCCCAGCGTTGTTTGTCATAGGCATTTGCAGTCGCCGCACGGTTTTGCACCCATGCAAGCTCGCTACCACCGAGTTTACCACCCCAAAGATAGAGCAGGTCTTTCACTTCTTGCGATTCGGGGCCCTTATCCTTGGCGAGATCTTTGAAAATCGCGATCGCATCCGCCTTATGGCCGTCATTGAGCAACGTAAACGCAATCTGGCGTTTGTTGGCGGCATTGATTTTTGGGCTATTCGCCATCGCAACCAATTGCTCACGCGAGAGCTTCACGACCTTGCCCGGCGCGCCCGCTTTAGGCACTTGCGTCAACTGCGCATACATTTTCTTCCACTCGCCACCTTTGGTCGCGGCATTGTTGCGTGCGTACGGAATCACCTCCGCTTTACGGCCATTATTGATGAGAATGTACGCATAGTTCAGTTGCTGGCGATCATCGCCACGGCCCGATTGCAGCGCCGCTTGCGCGTAGTCGGCAAGTTCCTTGCGCGCGTCGGCATTGCTGCGCGAAAGCTTGCTCAGGGCAGCAAGGTAAAGCCCATCATCACGGCCTTCTTCTTTGATCTGTTCACGAAGCAGTGGCAGTGCTTTTTCAGGCGCGCCAGCACTCACATAGGCGGAGGCCAGAATATCGCGGTTGATGGGCGAGGGATCGCGGGCATAGAGACGCTCGGCCACATCACTCGCGACAGCGCCATGGCCGCGGTCATTAGCGAGGAAGAATAGCTCCTGCAACTGCGACACGGGCACGGTGTTGGCGTTCGTCTCAAGCCATGGCTTGAGGACATCAAGCCTGCCTGAGGCAGCAGCCAAGCGGCGATGCGTTGAGGCAACTTGTGCTGCAGGGTGTTCAACGGTGAGCAGTTTGCCAACAGGGTCAACGAGTTCGGCCTGACGATCGGCGATAATGAATAGCTGCGCATATTCCGCAACTTGTGCCGGGGCCATTTGCTCAAGCGGTGGGTATTGCTTGACGATGGCTTCAAAGCACGCAGTCTTTTTCGCGCGCGCGCAGGCTTGCGCAAGGTTGATGCGTTGGCTTGAGGTGAGTTGTGCATTCAGCGCGGTTTCAATTTTAGTGTTCTGTGCCGCGTCATTGGTAAGGATGGAAATCACTGCCGCCAGCACCGGTTTTTCGGTCAAGTAAGTCGGCTCATTGAAGCGGGTGGTAAGAATGGTCAGCACCGTGGGGGCCGAGTTCGCGCGCGCCACTTCAATGGTGCTGAGCGCTAACTCTTCGTTGAACGCAGCTACATCGAGCTTATTGGCAATGGCTTCTGCCGCGGGGATATCTTCGCGTTTAATGGTCAGGCCAAGGTAGGGCGGGTAGAGCGATGCCACCATTTGCCCTGCATCATCGATGCGCTTGAGCACGGCGTAGGCATGGTCACTCTTACCAGCGGTGATGCTGGCATTCACATACGCCAACACGAGCTCTGGCTCGCGGTCGAGCATTTCAGGGTGCAGGTCAACGAGGGCAACTGCTTTATCGGCATGGCCGCTGTAGTGTAAAATGTTGCACAAATCGGCGAGCTCTTTCGGGCGTGGGTTGCCATCGCCTGCAGCGGCCGCGGCGACAGGGGCAACCAGCGACCCATCCGGGCTCGTTGGCGCAACAGGCGCCACTGGGGCGGCCAACGGTGCGCCGGGGGTGTCGATCCATTGTTTGGCCACGTCGAACGCGCGGTCCACCTCGCCCTTATCGGCGAGGATCGTCACCAGAATGCGGGTGATGGGGTAGTTCGAGAAGGTAGGGTGCTTGGCGCGCAGCGCTTCAATGGTTTTGAGGGCGGATTCATTGTCACCGATCACTACCTGCATGCTCGCCAGATCAACGAATGCCTGGGGTTTTTCACCTTTGGTCACGTCGAGAATCTTTTGCAGGACAGCCGCTTGTTTCACATACTCTTTGTCGGCGTTGTAGATATCCGAGAGCACGCGAAGGTTTTCTTCGGTCGGCGCGGCGGCGGCGATCGCCTCAATTTCCTTGTTGAAGCCAGCCATGTCGCCCGCAGCACGGTAATGGTCGGCCAGTTTTTTGTGGCCGTTAATATCGTTCGGGTTCGCGGTCACATATTCCTGTAGTAGCGCAATCGCCGCCGGGCGGTCACCCGCAGCGGCGCGCTTATCGGCCAGTGCGGCGATAATGGGGTAGGTGCGGCGGCCTTGCGCGTATTCCGCCTCAATATCGACATTGCCCAAATCCACGGCCTGCACATCAAGCGACTGGGCGCCCGCCACTTCACGACTACTTGGGATCAGGTAGATACTGGCGGCAACCCCACCAACCAGAAGAACCAGAGCAATAATAATATACTTACGCATGAGGGCGTCCCTTTAAAAGAGCATCGATGGAGGGGCAATAATCAGCGGCGAAGTCGCGTATAGACCGGTTCCGGCGTGTAGCTGCGAAGGTCGGGCGTGGTGACGTAAGGGATGAACCCCTGAGCACGCTGCGCCGCGTAAATCCTTTCCAAACCGTTAACATCATCCGTATTCCAATAATCTAGTGTAAAGATTTTGAGGCCCGGTGCGAGGGTGCCTAGCTGCTGTAGCTGTTTCGCCACTTGTTGGTAGGTATTAGGCGGAAATAGCGCATATTGTCTAGTAGAAACATCGGTGTTAGTGAATATGCTTTCCGCGAGCACATAGTCGATATCTGTCGCCACGGCGGGGAGGATGCGAAACGCCCGGTTCACCATGATTTTCATCTCCGGGTGGCGCTTGCGAATGGCCTTGATGATATCGATGATGCCCTGTTCCATGGCCTTTAGGCGCATCGGGTGCTTCAGTTGCGCCCAGACAATCGGGCTTTCGCCCGTATCAAGCATCACCCCGTCAAAGCCTTGCGCGGCCACATCATCCACATAGCCCAGCACAATGGCGCGCCATGTGGGCGAGGAAACATCGACGATATGGCTTTTCCACAGGGTGTTCTCTTCAATCAGCAGCCCTTCTTTTTCGAGCGTCTGCTTTTCCGGCGCATGGCCAAACACCTCGCCGATGCTGACATACCCAAGCACGGGCAGCTTGCCCTTGAGGGATTCAATCTTTGGGTGGTGGTGGCGGTCAAAGACTACGAGGTCGAGGTTCTCGAAGGCTTCCGCCTCAAGCGTTTCGTCGTAATAGACGGCCCAACGGGGCACACGCTGGGGCTCGAACACGCTGGTGCACCCGGCGAGGTAGGTCAGCGCCGCGAGCGCGAAGGTGCGAAGTTTGAACATGGGCGTCCTGCCAACAAAGCTGCTAAACATTTAGATGAATCGCTTCTAAAGCCTCAGCGGCGCCTTGGCAAGGTGTGAAGCGACGGGCGATATGCCCTACGCCTGTCATGCTGAATTTATTTCAGCATCCATCATAAAACCATGGAGGGACCCTGAAACCAGTTCAGGGTGACAGATGGCGGTTGCTTGCGCTACAAGGCGAGGGAACAATGGAGCCCCCAATGACCGACGCCCTGACCGCCCTCACCACCCGCCGCTCGACCAGCGTGCGCGATATGACCGCCCCCGCACCGACCGATGCCGAGCTTGAGCAAATCCTCCGCGTCGCCACCCGCGTGCCGGATCATGGTAAGCTGTGCCCGTGGCGAATTATAATCCTGCGCGGCGAGGGGGCGTTGAAGCTTGGGGCCCTTGCCGCTGACCGCTTTGCCAAACAACATCCCGAGGCGACCGAGGCCCAAATCGCGGCGGAGCACACACGCTTCACCCGCGCACCATTATGCCTCGCCGTTCTCTCGACCCCCCAAGCTTGGCACCAAGCCAGTGTGGGAGCAGGAGCTTTCCGCCGGCGCGGTGTGTATGAACATCCTTCACGCTGCGCATGCGCTGGGCTATGGCGCAAAATGGCTCACCGAATGGGTGGCGTATGATGATGCGGTGCTTGTGGCACTCCTTCGTTCCTCCCCCCAGCGGGGGGAGGTTAGGTGGGGGGCAGATGGGGCACTACTCTCGCCTGAAAGCCCCCCTCCCACCCTCCCCCCGCTGGGGGGGGGAGAAGCGCGCATTGCCGGGTTCATTTATCTGGGCACCAAAACCGCCGAAACGGCGGATAGGGAACGGCCAGAGTTGAAGGACGTGGTGGGGGAGTTTTAGCGCAACAACACCGAAACGCTGCACGCCGCGCTAGTAATGTTCAAGTTATATTGAGCGGTGCCAGGGTCATTGCTTGAAACACAGTTTGGATCGGTAGTTTGATTGCGGCTAACCACACTGCCTTGCCCGGGGCGACCATCATCGATTTTTGTGTCGATATTCCACATTTCTTCAGGTTTCACGAGAGGGTTGTGGCAAAAGTCTGGCCCGCTGCCGTCGACATACAGGCTTCCAGCAATGAACGCATTCACAGACGTTGTAGTAGTCAAGTTCCACACTGCATTCAGCACATTATTATAAACCGTCCAACAGCCATTGGCGATACGCGTGCGTGGGCTATTGAGGCCCGGATTGGTAGCGGCAGGAAATCCCCCCGGGGTGCCACGCACGCCCGTGTAGTTACCCTCAATTAAGCCAGCGTTTGCCATCTGCTGCCAGAAGGTAAAGGTTTCTGCACGTTCTGGGTTGGTGCCACCCCATCCAATCAAGCCATCGCCATTACCGTTGCAGGTTGCAATGCCGCTTGCTGTCTGCGCAGAACAATTAGGTGCCGCCCCCCAGAATGCAGTTGCATTGGGCATATCCCCCGGCAGGGCAAAATATTTATCACGAAACGTATAGGCGGCAGTGGTGTAGCGGCTAACCTCACTACTGAGGCTTCTCAACTCCGCCGCGCGGATGAGCGATTGGCCAGAGAGCACCCCGCCAACGAGAAGCCCAAGAATGACGAGTACGATGGAGAGCTCTACAAGGCTAAAAGCTTGCTTGGTTTGGGCAAAGGATTCAGCGTGTAGTTTCATAAGAGCAATTATAATCGGTTATTTTAGGGATTGCATCTATATTGTGGCGACTTGCTGCTTCACGGATTCTCCCCGAGCGTCACCTCAAGCCCCTCAAGTTTGGGGGAGAGAATAATCTGGCACGCAAGGCGCGAGGTGGGGGTGGGGGCCACCACATCGGCGAGCATCATAGTCTCGTCCCCATTCATGGGCGCAAGTTTGCCAAGCCATTCCTTAGCCACCACCACATGGCAAGTGGCGCAGGCGCAGGCCCCTTCGCACTCAGCGCGCATCGGCAGGCCAACATCACGGATCACTTCCATCAACCGCCAGCCGTCAAGGCCCGCCAGTGTGTGGCGCGTGCCGTTTACATCGGTGACGTGGATGGTGATGGTGTGCATGGGCTCTTTCCTTGTCACCCCGTCGTACGACGGGGTCCAGCTCTTGCTTACTGTAGCGGGATGCCGTCGTAAAGACGGCATGATGTATGGGGGTGTTGCAGTGAGCCACCTGTGCGTAAAATTTGGGGGAGCGTTTGACCAAGACGCGCGCGGCTGATACGCGTAGTGCAACGAAACCCACACACAGGTTGCCATGATGACCCAGAAATTCGATACGCTCGCCGTTCATGCCGGCTACACGCCCGAGCCCACCACTGGCAGCCGCCAGGTGCCCATCTATGCCACCGCCTCCTTCATGTTTGAAGGGGCCGAGGACGCGGCGGATAAATTCGCCCTCAAAAAATTCGGCAATGTCTATTCGCGCCTCACCAACCCAACCAACGCCGTGCTCGAGGCACGCTTGGCCGCGCTTGAGGGTGGGGTGGGCGCCACCGTCACTGCCTCGGGCCACGCGGCGCAGCTGCTCGTCTTCCAAGCCCTCGTGCGCCCGGGCGAGCGGTTCATTGCATCGAAGCGCCTCTATGGCGGGACGACCGATCAGTTCCAGAACACCTTCCCAATAAGCTTTGGCTGGCATGCGGATACGGTGGATGTGGATGATCTCGCGGCGGTGAAAGCGGCGATTACACCCACCACCAAACTCATTTTCATCGAGTCGCTTGCCAACCCCGGCGGCGTGATTTCGGATATCGAGGCGCTCGCGAAGATTGCCAATGAAGCAGGTATTGTACTGGTCGTCGATAACACCATGGCCTCGCCCTACCTCACGCGGCCGATTGAGTGGGGCGCGCATGTGGTGGTGCATTCCACCACCAAATTCCTCACCGGCAACGGCACGGCCATGGGCGGCGCAGTGATCGATGGCGGTAATTTTGATTGGAAAAAACACGCCGCGAAATATCCAGAACTTGGCCAACCGCACCCTTCGTATAATGGCACCAATTTCAGCGAGAATTTTGGCAACATGGCGCTTGCCGTGCATAACCATGCGGTGGGCTTGCGCGCGCTTGGGCCAACGCAATCGCCTTTCCATTCCTTCCTTACCCTGAATGGGATTGAAACCCTCGGCCTGCGCATGGAACGCCATGTCAGCAACGCAAAAGCCGTCGCTGAATGGCTCGAGAAAAACCCGAACGTGGCATGGGTTTCCTATGCTGGGCTTACGAGCAGCAAATACCATGCGCGCGCCCAAAAATACATGCCGCGCGGGGCAGGTTCGGTGTTCACCTTTGGCGTGAATGGCGGCTATGACGCAGCGAAAAAATTTGTCGATGAGCTGAAGCTGTTTTCCATGCTCGCTAACATTGGCGATACGCGCTCACTCGTCATCCATCCATCCTCGACCACCCATAGCCAACTGACGGATGCGCACAAAGCTTCCGTCGGCGTGTCGCCTGAGGCAGTGCGCCTCTCGATCGGGATTGAGGATATTTCGGATATCATTGCGGACCTTGACCAAGCGCTCGTAGCATCTGCTGCGAAAAAGGCGGCCTAGAGACTAGTGAGAACACCTAACCGTCACCCCGTGTTTACCATGGGGTCCAGTTTTTTTTAGACGAAGCGGGATGCCGTCGTGAAGACGGCATGACAACCTAAACAGTTGGGGCTGGAAATTTATTCCAGCCGCACTATATCTGTTATGCATCCGCCACACGATGTGGCGTGGATAAAGAGACGTTATGTTAGACATTCAACGCTACAACCAGCTCGGCACCATGAAAATCGACTGGCTCGACGCGCATTACCATTTTTCCTTCGCCGAGTATCATAACCCCAAACGCATGGGGCTTGGCCCCTTGCGCGTGATTAATGATGATATTGTTGCGGCTGGCGGCGGCTTTGCGCCGCACCCCCACCGCGATATGGAAATCATTACGTATGTACGGCAAGGCGCCATCACGCACGAGGATTCGCTCGGCAACAAGGGCAAAACTGCCGCCGGCGATATACAGGTGATGAGTGCGGGTTCGGGCATCACCCATTCCGAATGGAACGAGGAGCCCACAGCCACGCGCCTTTACCAGATCTGGATTCACTCGCGCGACAAGGGCACGCCCCCACGCTGGGAGGCAAAGAAATTCCCCAAAACCGAAGGCGCGCTGCATTTGCTGGCCAGCGGCCACGCGGGGGATGATGCGAAGGGCGCGCTTTGGATTAATTCCGACGCAAGCATCTGGGGTGGGGTGCTCAAAGCGGGGCAGGTCTGGTCGCAGCCGCTCAGCAGTGCCGCGTATGTGCTGGTCTCAACCGGTGAGGTGGTGATTGATGGTGAAACCTTGAAACAAGGTGATGGCGTTGCCATCACTAAATCAAACGCCCTCGAAATTACCGCCACCACCGCAAGCGAGCTGGTGCTGATTGACTTACCTACGGCCTAACGTCTTCACTTCAAAAACCGCATAGAAACTTTATACCGCAAGGCTATACTTGTGGCTTAACCAAGGAGAGACCCCATGAGTAACAAACCCGTGACCGAAGCCCTGAAACGCGTGCTGGCCGATACGTATGGCCTGATGGTGAAAACCCAGAATTATCACTGGAATGTTGAGGGGCCTCAATTCCCTGGCCTTCACGCGTTGTTCATGACCCAATATAGCGAGCTGTTTTTGGCGGTCGATGCAATCGCCGAGCGCATCCGCGCGCTTGGTGAAAAAGCGCCCGGTAGCTATGGTGAGTTCACCCGCTTAAGTAAAATTGCCGATGGTAATGGTGATTTCGATGCCGACCAGATGGTGAAAGACCTTTATGAAGGCAATGTCACGGTGCTTGCTTCCATCAAGAAAGCATTTGCCGCCGCCACCAAAGCGGGGGATGATTCCACGGTCGATCTGCTCACCCAGCGCATTGGCGTGCATGACAAAGCCGCATGGATGCTGCGATCAAGCCTGCCAAAGCAAACACGGGTGAAGCTGGCTGTTTAGCGCAACCCCGTGCTTGACCACAAAGCCGGTTCGCGCTAATCAACCCGTCCCTGCCGCGCGGCCGAGTAGCAAAGTGGGAATGCTTCGGTTTGCAAAACCGACATGAGGCGGTTCGATTCCGCCCTCGGCCTCCATCCCCTATCGGGGGATCAGCGTAACAACGCCCC
>CAZOFC010000002.1:0-36571 GCA_964578965.1 uncultured Azospirillum sp. | reverse complement strand
AAGGTGCTGTGGATATGCTTGATTGCTAACGCGGTGATGTTTGTGGTGCAGATGATAGCAAGCTACGCCGCGCATTCTGTTTCACTGCTGGCCAACAGCGCAGATTTTCTCTCCGATGCCGCCAATTACGGCATCAGCCTCTATGTGCTGGATCAATCGCTCCGCCAACGCGCAAAGGCTTCGATGTTCAAAGGCATTTCCTTGGGCTTGGTAGGGCTGTGGGTGGCGTTTGAAACACTCCACCACGCCCTACAGCCTGAACTGCCAAAACCCCTCATCATGGCGGCTATCAGTGTGATTGCGCTGGCGGTCAATATCGGTTGTGCTGTGCTACTCTACAAATACCGTGGCGGCGATAGCAACCGCGAATCCGTATGGATATGCAGCCGCAACGATGCCATTGGCAATATCGCCGTGATGATCGCCGCCGCTGGCGTATTCGCCTCCAGCACCATCTGGCCGGATATTATTGTTGCAGCTATCCTTGGATGGTTGGCCGTTTCTGGATCATGGCGGATAGTAAGATTATCTAAGAAAGAATTGGACGAAGATTTTTAAGGGATATGGATAACTCGTTCGTATTAGGGTATAGATAGGAGCGAGGTATTTATGACCAAAAGAATTGATAATGTATTGGCATTGCTTAGAAACTCAGAGCCAATCAATGGCCGTCTGAAACATCTGGAAAGCGATGTTTGGGCGCGGATTGTGGCGGAAAAATCTGAGCAGCCGGTAGGTTTCCTTGAGGGATTGCTTGCCAGTATTTTCCCGGCACAGCACCGTTTTTCACCTGTGATGGCAGCCGCCGTGCTTGGTATCATGGTGGGTTTTGGCACGATGCATCCCCCCGCGCCAGATGCGGCGGAAATGCTGAACTTCAAAGTTTTTAAGCCGAAGGTGATTGCTTTGGCTTCCATCACCCCGAATTATGAGCGTTTATGAAACGATTGTACCGTGATCTCCGCCTCAGCCTAATCGTCGCTGCTTTAGCTTTCAGCGCGTGCTGGATGGTGGGCAATTCGTTTATGGGGCATCGTGAAACAACACACGATCCGCATCAATGGCTGCATGAACAGTTAAACCTCACCGCAGAGCAAGACACAAAGCTGGAGCCTATTGAGGCCAAATTCGCAGATCGCAAGAAGGCGTTGGAGGCAGAAATCCATCAAGCTAACGGTGAACTGGCTACAGCCATTAATGAGGATGGTAACTACTCTCCTCGCGTGCAGCAAGCAGTTGATAAAATCCATACTGCAATGGGTGAACTACAAAAAGTGACGCTTGAGCATTTGTTTGAAATGCACAGTGTGCTGACACCAGAACAGCGAAAGAAGTTGAATAGCCTTACGACTGACGCGCTCACTCATAACCCATAAAGCGCGGCGGCATGAAGGAATGCACAGATCAGGAACTAATTGAGAAATTGAAGGGCGGAGAGAATCCCGCACTCAATGAGCTGATGGCGCGGTATAAGCACCGCCTTTTTGCGTTTATACGCCGTTATGTTGGCGATGAAGACGTGGCCTATGATTTGGTGCAGGAAACTTTCACAAAGCTCTATTTCTCTGCCATCACCTACAAGCCTGAATATAAATTCTCGACGTGGCTTTTCCAGATTGCACTAAATCTCTGCCGCGATCATGGTCGTAAGAAGAAGTTGGCGCAGTTCTTTTCAATAGATGATGAAGATTCAGGTTTTGATTTTACAGATGCCGCGCCTGACCCCGAAACTATCGCGCAGTCCAATCAGGCAGTTCGGCATATTAACCAGTCCCTCGAATCCCTGCCGCATAAACTTAAGACTGCGTTAATACTTTTTGCGCTGGAAGATCGCACGCAGGACGAATGTGCGGAATTGCTTGGTGTAACGGCAAAAACCGTTGAAACCCGTGTTTACCGCGCCCGTAAGCTGTTGGAAGAAAAAATCTTCAAAAAACGCTGATATTTTTTGAGGGATAGACTTTAGGGATTCGTATTACTCCCTGAATAGTTCAGGAGATTCTCATGCGAATAGCGTTAATAATTTTGTTGGCAGGGTTTCCGGCTATAGCTTCCGCTGAAACACTTTCGCTCGATCAAGTTATCAAAGATAGCCTTCAAAAAAATACCGGCATTTACCAAGCGCAACGTGCTTATGACGATAGAATTGCTGATGCCACGGAAGCCAAGCAGTTCGATAATCCTGAACTGAACGCTGATGTTATCCGCAGTCGTGGTAATGATGGTACGGGGGCGGATTTTGAACTGACGCAGCCTTTGAAGCTATCACAGATTTCAGGCTCTCGCTCACGATATGCCGATTTGCTTAGTGAAGTTGCTGGAACCGAGCAGCAATATGAAATTCTAAAAGTCATCAATGAAACGACCGTGCTTTATACCCAAGTCTGGCTGCTTCAGGAACGCAAGCGCCTGTATGAAACCTATGCAGATGATGCGGATAAAATGAAAAAACTGGTTAATGCCTCCGCAGGGCAAGGCCAGACAAGCCCAGCGGCAGCACATTTATTTTCTTCCGATGCAGCCAAATTACGAGCAGATGCACGAGCTGTTGAAGCCGAATTGCGCCAAACTCGCACAGAATTAGGACGTAGAACTGGCCGTGCATACCAGACAGTAGAATTATCGCGCCCTGTATTTAACCCCGTGCCGCAAGACCTGGAGCAATTACAGAAATTCGCTGAAACTCGTTCCAATCTGCGTAATGTTGTTAAAAATCGCCTGAAAGCAGCGGAACAGCGCCTAAATGTCGCAGAGCAGGATGGCGTATTGCCAGAAATCGGTCCGCGTGTGCTTTATTCGCGTGGGGCAGATGGCGGTGCAGATGCTTATGGTTTTGGCATTGCCTTGCGTATTCCGCTATGGAACCAAAACGATGCCGAGCGTAAGAGAGCAACATCCGAAGTGAAGCAGGCCAGAGCCGAGACTGATTTATTCAATCTACTGCCACAAAAAGACCTGATTGCTGAATTGGGACTAAGCGCCAGCGCCATGCAGGAACGCACTACCAGCTATTTCGACGAGATATTACCCGGATACCGCAAATCATACGAACTCACCCGCAGCATGTTCCGCCAAGGCCAAGCTGACGCGCTGGAAGTATGGCAGGTGCGCGAGAAATTACTCACCAGCGAAAATGAAGCCCTCGATGCGCTGGCACAGGCGGTAAACGCACGCGGCGCATTGGAATTGGAACTAGGTGGAAAACTAGAGGAAATCAAATGAAGAAAACGATAGCCACAGTCATCCTTATCGTAGGGCTTGGCCTGTTTAATCAGGCATTTGCACATGAAGGGGAAGATCACGCCGAAGCCCCCGGAACAGAGGGAGGGTCGGGCGTTGTTAGCACGGTGACGCTTTCCGATACCGCGATCAACAACCTTGGCATCCAGACAGTAAAAGCAGCGATTGCTCCACGCGCCACATCGGTGGATGTGAATGGGATTGTCGAATTCCTACCGGAACGCCAAGCCATTGTGACTTCCCGCGCCGCTGGCCGCGTATCGGAGATTCACATTAAGGTGGGAGAGAAAGTGAATAAAGGCCAGAGCTTGCTCACCATTCAGCCTATTTTTGTGGGCAGCTCGCCGGTTTCGATTCCGTCCCCAATCACAGGTTACGTCACCAAGCAAAGCGTAGTGCTGGGTCAATCCGTCACGCCAGAAGCGGCCTTGATGGAAGTGGGCGAATCCAGTGAAGTGCTGGTGCGCGGCGTGATGTATGAAACGCCGGATGTTACCAAGATTCAGGTGGGGGCAAAATGTGCGCGTCACCAGCAGCTTGCTCGGAGGCGATTCCTTGCTTGGCAAAGTACAACGCATGGATGGCGCGTATGATCGTGGAAGCCGTACCTTCAATGTCTATGCGCTGGTGGGTAATCCTGACCGTAAATTATTGGCGAATATGCAGGTGGTACTGTCGATTGAAATCACTACACCCGCTGATATTCTAGCCGTGCCAGTGAAAGCAATTTTAGGTGAAAGCGGAGAACAATTCGTATTTGTCCGCAGCGGCAATGATTTCGAGCGGCGCAGCGTAAAGCTGGGTGCAAAGTTTGGCGGTGACCGCGAGGTGCTGGAAGGCGTGTTCCCTGATGAAGAAGTGGTGACCGTGGGGAATTACCAACTGCAATTCGCTAAGTCTGCCGAGCCTAAAAAAGATGAACATAAAGACGAGCATAAGGAATAAGCCATGCTCAACGCGATCATCCAATTCTCACTGAAAAACAGGTTACTGGTTGTAGCGGCCTCGGCCATGCTGCTGGTGTATGGCGTATTCGTCATCAGCAAATTGCCCGTGGATGTTTTTCCTGACTTAAACCGCCCCACCGTGACCATCTTCACCGAAGCCGAAGGGCTTGCGCCGGAGGAAGTGGAAGCACTGGTAACATGGCCTATTGAAACAGCGGTAAACGGCTCTACAGGCGTGGAGCGTGTGCGCTCGGCTTCTGCTATCGGGCTTTCGATTGTATGGGTGGAGTTCGGCTGGGATACGGATATTTACACCGCCCGCCAGATTGTCGCAGAAAAACTGCAACAGGCGCAGGAAACCCTACCGCAGGACGCACGCCCTGTTATGGGGCCGATTTCTTCCATCATGGGTGAAATCATGCTGGTGGGGTTAACCTCGGAAAACCCTGAAACGAACAATATGGATTTACGCACTATTGCTGAATGGGACATACGCAATCGCTTGCTCTCTATTTCGGGCATTTCACAGGTGTCGGTGATTGGTGGTGACCTCAAACAATATCAGGTGTTGGTTGACCCGCTAAAACTCAAGAATTACGGCGTAACACTGCATGACGTGGAAGTCACCATTGCCGGTTCTAACATTAACGCCACTGGCGGATTTTTACTTTCCGATTATCAGGAAGGCTTAATCCGCAATATCGCCAGAATAAAAACACTGGATGACTTGGCAAAGTCACCCTTACCGAAGGATAATGGAAGCCCAACCCCGCTGACGCTCGATCAGGTGGCGGATATTAAGCTGGGTGGCCCTCTGGCAAAGCGTGGTGATGCCAGCGTCAATGGTAGCCCTGCGGTGATCTTGTCTGTGCAGAAACAGCCCGGAGCAGATACCATCAAGCTCACCAAGGCGATTGAAGCCGAGCTTGCCAGCATTCAAAAAAATCTGCCCGAAGGCGTAAAAATCCACGGCGATATTTTCAAACAAGGCAGTTTCATCGAACGTGCTATCAAGAACGTAGAAGAAGCCTTGCGCGACGGGGCGATTCTGGTTGCCATCGTGCTGTTTTTATTCCTGCTTAATTTTCGCACCACCTTCATCACGCTCACCGCCATCCCTCTTTCGTTCGTGCTAACAGCGATTGTGTTCAAAATGTTTGGCATGAGTATCAACACGATGACGCTAGGCGGCTTGGCAGTGGCGATTGGTGAATTGGTGGACGATGCGATTGTGGATGTGGAGAATGTGTTCCGCCGCTTGCGTGAAAACCGCCACGCAGAAAAGCCGCGCAATCCGCTACAGGTGATTTACGAAGCATCCAGCGAGGTGCGAAACTCTATCGTGTTCGCCACGATTATTGTCGTTCTGGTGTTCATTCCGCTCTTTGCAATGGGCGGCATTGAGGGCAAAATCTTCCTGCCACTTGGCATTGCTTACATCACCTCAATCATCGCTTCGCTATTTGTATCGCTCACGCTGACCCCAGCCCTTTGCTCTTACCTGTTGCCGAACATGAAGCGCATGAGTGCAGAGCATGACAGCTGGCTGCTACGCAAGATCAAAGGTATTCAAACCAGCGTGCTGAATTTTGCGTTTCCACACAGCAAATCCGTACTAACAGCAGTTGCGTTGCTGACTTTCACGGTGCTGGCAATGGTGCCGTTCTTCGGCAAAGAATTCCTACCCCAGTTCAATGAAGGCTCGGTGACGATTAACATCCTGACCCCGCCCGGAACCAGCCTTGCTGAATCCAACCGTATCGGCACGATTGCCGAAAACCTGATTCGCCAAGTGCCGGAAGCCACCGAAACCGGAAGACGCACAGGCCGCGCCGAGCGTGATGACCACGCAGAAGGCGTGCATTCCAGTGAAATTGAAGTGGAGCTGAAAGAATCGAAGCGTTCCCGCGCCGTGATTCTGGCGGATATTCGCACCCGTTTGGATGAAATCCCCGGCATTGCCATCAATATCGGCCAGCCTATTTCGCACCGCATTGACCACATGATGAGCGGTGTACGGGCGCAAATTGCCATCAAGCTGTTTGGTACTGATCTGGACGTGCTTCGTGCTAAAGCCGAAGAAATCCGCATAGCCATGAGTGAAGTAGAAGGCGTGGTGGATCTGTCAGTAGAAAAGCAGGTGCTTATTCCACAGGTGCATGTGCTGTTTGATCGTGAGAAAGCTGCCACCTACGGACTTCTTTCGGGCGAAGCTGCGGAATATGCCGAACTTGCCATGCAAGGTAAAGCCGTGGGGCAAGTGCTGGATGGCCAGCGCACCTACGATATTGTCATGCGCCTATCTGATGCAGCGCGGAGCGACATTGAAGCGATCAAGCAAATTCCTGTGGATACCAAAGATGGTAATGTCGTTCCCCTGCAAGCCATTGCCACTGTGCAGGATGCCAAAGGACCAAACATCATTAACCGCGAAAACGCCCAGCGGCGCATTGTGATTCAGGCAAACGTGGCCGAGCGCGATCTGGTGGGTGTGGTGAAGAAAGTACAAGCGACGATTGATAGCAAGGTGCAGTTGCCACAGGGCTATTACGTCACTTACGGCGGACAATTTGAGAGCCAAGCCACCGCCTCGCGCTTGATTGCCATATTAAGCCTATTCTCGCTGGCTGGCATGTTCATGGTGCTGTTCGTGCATTTCAAGAGTGCCAACCTTGCACTTCAGGTGATGGTATCTATTCCGTTGGCCTTTATCGGCGCAGTGATCGGCGTGTGGCTCTCCGGCGGCGTATTCTCGATTGCAACAATGGTGGGTTTTGTCACGCTCACCGGCATCGCTGCCCGTAATGGCATCATGATGATCGCGCATTACCTGCATCTTATGGAGCATGAAGGCGAACGCTTTGACCTTGGCATGATTTATCGCGGCACATCCGAGCGAATTATTCCTGTTTTGATGACCGCGCTTACTGCTTCGCTTGCCCTGATTCCGCTGGTTATCGCTGCCGACGAGCCGGGACGCGAAATCCTGCACCCCGTAGCGGTGGTGATTTTCTGCGGATTGTTTTCCAGCACGCTGCTCGACCTTACCGTGCGCCCGCTGGTGTTCTGGAAATTCGGCAAAAAACCCGTCGCGGCTTTACTGCCAGCGGCAATTACTCATTAACCAAAGGAGAATGATATGAAGAAAATACTGCTTACTACCGCGATACTGGCCTTGTCTGGCTTACAGCAACCGGCACTGGCGCATGGCGATGAAAAACATGAAGGGCAACATACAGAAGCCCATGCCGCTGCTCCAAAAACTGTTTCTGTCGCAGCGGATGCACAGGGTGCGCTGACAGAAATTCAGGCTGGCATGAAAACTATCGGCACGCAAATTAGCGAAAATAAGCACGATGCCATGCACGATGAAATTGAAAAGATCGAAGCCAGCATTAAAGCGCTGAAAGAAAAGTCTGCATTGGAAGGCGATAAGAAAACCCGCCTTGAGGCTTCGCTTAAACAACTGAGTACCCAACTGGGCAAGGTACACAGTGCTGCCGATGCCAAAGATGCAGAGCAAACCAAAGCCGAATTCAAAAAAGCAGAAGGTGCGCTGAAACTTGTTGAATCTAACGTAAAATAAGAAGGTAACATCATGAAACTATTTCACGCATTATTTATCAGCACCATTTTAACCACCGGTACTATTGCCTATGCTGCTGGCGATCATAGCGGTCACGATCAAGCCCAGCCAACTGCTACTTCCCATGAAGCTATGGGGCATGGCGGCGCACATGATGAAATGGCGGCTAAAAATACCGTAAAACTTGCTTTGGAGCCTGTAACACCACTGCAAGCGGGTAAGATCACACAAGTGGTAGTGAAGCTGAATGCTACGGCAGATGGCAAGCCTATCTCTTTTGATGACCTTAAAGAAGCGCACACCAAAAAGCTGCATTTGCTGATCGTTGACCCGTCACTCACTGATTATCACCATATTCACCCTGTCGCTGGCAAGAATGCGGGTGAATTCGTGTTTGATTTCACGCCAAAGAAAAATGACAGCTACCGCGTATGGGCGGACATGATTCCGGTTGCCACCGGCAAGCAGGAATATGTGATGGCGGATATGGGGAACGTGGCCAAGAACAACGCCGCGATCAATAAAACCATGTCCATGACCAGCATGGTGGATGGTTATACCTTCACGCTTGCGCTGGATAGCGAACCAAAGGCTGGCGCAGCAGTAATGGGCAATATCACCGTCACTAAAGACGGAAAACCATTCACGCAATTAGAGCCGGTGATGGGTGCATTCGCGCATGTTGTGGGATTCACCGAGGATTATAATTCCGTCCTGCATATCCACCCGATGGGCAAAGAACCAACCAGCGACACGGAGCGCGGTGGTCCTAAATTGGAATTTCATATCGAGCCAAAAACGGCTGGTTTCGTAAAGCTATTCGCGCAGGTGCGGATTGATGGAAAGGATATATTTGCGCCATTTGGCGTAACGGTTAAATAACCCCTTGACCTTGGAGTACGCTCCAAGGTGTAGATTGAATGTCATGAGGCAAAAAACGATTCAACTTCTGACGATTGGTAAACTGGCGGAGCGTACTGGTATCAGCACCGATACGCTCCGCTATTACGAAAAAATGGGGCTGATTAAAGCGGCCAGCCGTTCTGGGGCTGGCTATCGGATTTATGGCGAAGATGCCGAGCGTATCCTGCAATTCATAAAAGGTGCAAAAACACTCAACTTCACACTCGAAGAAATCCGCCAGCTGCTCACTTTGAATCGTTCTGATAAAGCAACTTGTGCGGAAGTGCTGAAACATACCACTGGTAAGATCGCGGAAGCGGAACAAAAAATATGTGAACTTAAGGAAGTTAAGAAAGCACTGCTCGTACTTACGAAAGAATGTCCCGGCGATGACACCTCCAGCGCCGATTGCCCGATCCTAGATTATATCACCCGTGGTGGAGGAAAAAATTGTTGTGACTAGGAAATCCTATCAAATTCAAGGTATGCACTGCCAATCCTGCGTGCAGAAAATCACGGACGCGCTAAAAGGTCTGGTGAATGATGTGCAGGTCACACTCAATCCGCCGCGTGCCATAGTGCGGGGGGATGCGCTGCCTGATTTGGCCGCCCTTAATGCTGCTATCATCACGGCAGGCGACTATACTCTAAAAGAAGAATTGGCAGCGCCCCAGCCGATTACAGTTCCGATCATTAAGGAAGCAGAGCAGAAAAGTTGGCTGGCAACCTATTATCCACTGCTGCTCATCATTGGCCTAATTTCGATTGTGTCGTTGAAAGGCGGTTTCGGGTTGCATGGGTGGATGCTGCATTTCATGGCGGGATTCTTTATCGTATTTTCATTCTTCAAATTGCTGGATCTGAATGGCTTCCGTGATGCTTATGCCACCTATGATTTGCTTGCAAAACGCTGGAAGAGTTATGGATATGTTTATCCCTTCCTTGAGCTTGGCTTAGGCTTGGCATTCCTTTTCCAGTATGAGCTACTTTACGCTCTTTATTTTTCCATCGCATTGATGGGTTTTAGCAGTTTGGGCGTTATCCAAGCCCTGCACGAAAAACGTAAGATTCGCTGCGCCTGCCTTGGCACGGTGCTGAACCTGCCCATGTCCACCATCACGCTGGTGGAGGATTTGGGAATGGTCGGCATGTCAGTATTGATGCTGTTGGCGATGTATTCCACTTAACCCCTAAAAAACGAGGCTGCCATGTTTAAGAAAATAATCCCCGTCATACTCTTGGTTTTAGTTGCCGCCTGCGCCAACACGCAAGGTGGTTCAATGTCTGGTATGGACATGAAAATGCCATGCTGTGAAAAATGTGAATGTTGCAAACACGGAAAATGTGCCGATTGCTGCAAAGATGGTGAGTGCAAATGCTGCAAGGACGGTATGTGCAAAATGTGCATGGGTAAAATGAAAGAGGGCGGCATGTCTTCAATGAAAGAAGGTGAGGAATGCGAAATTTGTGCTAAATCTGAAAAGGAGTCGATGCAGAAAAAGCATGAAAGTATGAAGCATTAATTCAATCGCTGAAATATTGCTTCCATCTGGTCGATTTCGCGTTGCTGACCGTCAATAATTTCTTTGCACAGGCTGCTGATTTCCTGATCGGTGATATTAGCCTCGCGGCACATCAGGATTGCGCCGGAATGGTGCGGAATCATCGCCCTTAGAAATTGCTTATCACCCACGCCAACTTGCGCCCGGATAGCGCCATACGAAGCGATGGTAAGTAGCGCAAAAGCAATGCCGATAATGATATTTGCCTTCTGGTTCGGGTACATATGCCACATCGAAGTAAGCATGAATAACGTAACCGGCGCGGCCATCAGCACCGCCATGTAAAACATATTGGTGTTATTATAGAAATACGAACCGCGATTAATCATCGCAAACATCGCCACATACATGACGGCAAGATGCACAACCGTCATCACCGCCAGCTGCTTATAGGACGATTTCATGGTGTGGTGTTTATGTTCGCCGTGGGAATGCTTCATTTCATTCCTTTAAGCATATTTTCCATAGCGGAAATTTCGCTCTTTTGTTTATCGTGAATTTCCTTTGCCTTGGTTTTTACGTTATCACGTTTTGCCTTAGCCATCGCGTCATCCGACATTTTCACCGCGCCGCCGTGGTGCTTAATCATCGTTTGCAGAAAATGTTTATCAAAGTCGCTGCCGGACGCTTTTTCCAGCTTCGCCATATCCTGTTCCATTTTAGCTTTCGGCATCATGCCCGGAAGTTTCATATTAACGGCTTCGGACGCATCTGAATTACGCATGGACTTTAGCTCATCAATTTCCTTGGTTTGGTCATCAATGCCTTTTTGTGCCATTTGTTTGATATCGGCGCTTTGTGCCTTATCTACCGCCAGCTCCATCATCTTAATACCATCGCGGTGGTGCTCGCTCATCGTATCGAGAAATTGCACGTCATATGGCGCTTTTGCGGCCTGTGTGGTTTTAGAAGCGCTGCTCATGTCATTTGCGGCATAAGCAGTAGGTGAAAGTGCTAGAGTTAAAGCCAGCGCGGATACGGTGAGAAGTTGTTTCATATTAAGCCGCCTTTTTGTGTTTGGTTTTTGCCATTTCGCGGCAGCTTTCCGCACAGCGGCGGCATAGTTCTGCACAGCGTTTCATTTCTTCGCCGCCAATGCGCTCGCATGATTCAGCGCATGCGTCGCATACATCGGCGCAGGCTTCACAGGTGGAAGCATGCAACTGTGAATCGCGCGTCATGAAATCGGCAGCGGTCTGGCATGCCTGAATACAATCGGCCATCAGCTTCACATGTTCTTTTTCAACATGCTTACCGCCCATTTCTAGGCAGTGACTAAAAAGCATTTCCTGGCATTCACTACGGCATTCCCAGCAAAGCTGGATACATTCGCGCATTTCTTTATTGATGTGGTGCATAAAATTCCTCCATGTTAGATAGCTAATCATGAGGAAATTTAATAAAAATGCAGTTTTATATGTAGGTATCTTTTATAAAAGAAACGTAAAGCCATATTGCACACTTAGGAGTTAGCTCTAAGCTTACCAGCCGCATATTTTTCGCCCCACCTCGTTATGATCGAGGATTTGCCGCGCCGTGCCGTCCGTTAGCGCGTCCTGTTTGCTGATGTAAATCGGCCTGCCTACCGCGCAGAAACTGTCAGTCACGCGACCATTTATCGCGCAGGCGTTCAGCAGCGTCGCCATCAGCAAGAGTGCGACGATTTTTGTCTTGGACTTCATGGGATTTTCTCACGTTTTCGGATTGATTTTCCAGCGCATCCACTCGCTCGGCATTCCGACCAGCGCGACGAGCGGCCAGCAGAATGCCGAGGAATGAGAGCGCCGCCATGCACCACGCGGCCACACGCATCGCATTGGTGGTGAAGAAGGCCTTCAGGGTGGCAATCATATTTTGCCTTCCTTCCGGGCTTGGTAACGGCTCCACGCGATGTAAAGCAGCGCCATTGCCAGCACCGCGACGATTGCCCACGGCGCGGCCTGCGCCAGCGTCGTTGCAAGCGGCATGGCTGGCTCCAGCGTTTCGATGGCCTGTGACACCGCGCCAATGCCCACGCTGGCAACGCCGCCGATCTTGGTGGCAACCATCGTATCGGTTTTGCCGATAGGCTTAATCTGGTTCAGCGCATCCTTGGCGCTTGCAGGAGGCTTGGTATCGATGTCGTTGAAGAACACATGGCCGCTGGTGAAATACACCGGCTTCTTGCCCCGCGACCATGCGGGTTTTACCGCAGGCGTGTGGTAATGCGTGCTGGCATTGGTGGGGTCAACCAGTTGGTGATCGACCGCTTTCATGGCAATCTGCACGCATTTATCGAACCATGCGCCATTGGCCTTGAATATCCGCGCACGGTTCGGGTCGCTGGTGTTCCAGCAGCTGAATTGATACGGCTGAATGCACACGGATTCTACGTCATCCGGCCAATTCGGGAGCGCCACCCGGTTCATCACCACACAGGCGATGGCGGTCGCATCCTGAATGTCATGGGGTTTGGCCTCGCCATACAGCGTGCGTGCCAGCGTGTCGATATGTTCTGCTTTCGTTGTCATAGGATTCTCCATTGGTTGTGTTATTTCCAAGTCAGGTTGCCAGCCGCAAAGCTGAGGAAGGCCACAAGGCCAGTCCAAAGCCCTCCGACGATCAGCAACGTGCGAAGGCTTCCTTTGCCCTGATTCGCCAGCGCCGTGAGCGCCTTCACTTCCTCCACCAACCCATCCACGGTTTTTGTGAGCGTTTGGATTTGCGTGTTCATCACGGCCAGCTGCGCTTGCACGTCTTTCTCTTCGGTGGGTGGCATGTCGTTTTCTCCTTTGGTTCAGGCATAAAAAAACCGCCTTGCGGCGGCTGGGTTAGGCACTTAAGAGCGCGTACCACTTGCTCGAAGTGGCTGCCCAAAACAGGGCGTTCTTTCCCACCGCCATCGAGAACGCGGCATTATTCGCCAGCGCGTTGATGCTGTGGCCGGAGGCGGGATAAACACTCAGGGCATTTGCCCCCGCGTTAGCGATGAAAATGAATTCCCCTTGCTCCGGCGAAGGCAGGATTGCGCCGCTGCTGGCGGCGACGGTGGTGAACTGGTTGGTTTGCTTGGTGATGACCGTGGCCGTGCCTTGCGTTGTGCCAGCCGCGCTCAGGCCGGAGCCATTCGCTTTCACCGCCGCACGACCGCTACCGGCCAGCATTTTGAGGGAGTCATAAAAGGTCGAACCATCCGGCGACACTTTCAGGGTAAAGTTGTCATCCCCCAGCAGCCCGAATTCCGCACGCGCCGACCAGTTGGTTTGAAACAGGAAACCAGCCTTGTTCCCGGCAGCGTTCTTGTTCAGCTTAATCTGAAGGTCGCCGCCGATATGGTTAAATAGGATGGCCTCACTCGCTACCGCCAGCTTGTTCGTGGAATCCGCCGTGGTGTTCACGCCCAGCATGGACAGGTTTTGCAGCGATGTCGGCGTGGCAACCGATACACCCCAGTTCGTGCCATCATAGGTATAGAGCGCATTGGCATCCTTCGCCCATACGGTCAGGCCTTCCCACGGCGCGATGAAGTTCCAGCCGGTGGTGTAATAAGCCAGCGCCTTTGCATGGCTTGCCCATGCGCCCGTGGGCGATGTGCCGACGATGTAGCAATCACCGGCCACGGGTGAACCGGGCGGCGTGTTGACGCTGACACTGACCATCGCGGCCTGAAGCAGCGCATCGAGGATGTCGAGCGATGCGTTGTGCGTCACTTCTTTTTGGGCTTGGCTTGTGACAATATAAGGCAAGCCCAGACGTGATGTCTGAGGCATAGAATTCTCCGATTAAGTTGGGTTAAACGCTGGCTATTGCCGGGTAGCCCCGGCCAACCACCGCCGATAGCTGATAGACTTTCACGCTCACGCTGCTTTGCGCCGAACCGAAATCCGTCACTTGATTAGCGGCGCTGTAGGCGACCGTTGGGCTGGTGGCGGTCAGGGTTCGCTTGAGTGTCAGGCCGCTATAGATTTCCACCTCATAGCGTTCCGATTCTTCACCCAGCGGGATGTCCACCCCGTCGCGCCATTCCGCATCCACGCGAGAGCGGCGCACCCAGCTGATGGTCAGGTTGGCTGAACCATCGCGCACGCCGGTAACATGCACCGGGGCGAACGGTTTCAGGTTTTTGCCGGTGTAGGTGAAGGCAAGCTCGTCTGTGTTGCCCAGCGAGTTCCCGACGCTGACGGTTTTATAATATAGTTCCCGCCCGATAAGGTTGTTAGCGATTGCGGTCGTATAAAGCGCCGGAGAAAGCAGAACGAAGCGGTCGCCGGGGTCATGTAACCCCATCGCCCATTCTGTACCCTGCCGCCCCCGCAAAAGCCGGGAAAGGCGGTATGTGTTCTCGCCGATCAGCACGGCATTCTGAAACTGCACCAGTTCCTCGCCAATCAATGCAGCATTCGCGCCGTTGAAAACAGCCAATTCACTGACACTGGCAAGGCTGCCGGAACTGAGCAGCACTTCCACCTCGCTGAATTCATCCCACGTTACAGACACGCCCGTTGCCAGGTCGGTAATGATGGCGCCGAAAGTTGCCGCCCCATCAAGCCCTGCCAGCACGTTGAAGGTGTTGCCGCCATCCTCGCCACCGTCATCGGAGCGATAAATCGCCGCGCCGTTCCAGTTCGGACCATCTGCCGCTACGCCGATACGCAACAAGCCTTGGTTCTGCACTGTGTCCACCGGTAGCGGCGGCGCATCAATGAATTGCACCAGAGTCCCCGGCACTAGCACGGGCGGCTGGAGGTTGCTGCCGGTTTCACCGGGCGGCGAGTAGAAATCATACGAACTGATGTCTTCCGCCACCGCGCTCAGTTTCATCATGCCATTGGCTTCCATGTCGGTTTTGATGACACGCATTTCATGCGCCACGCCCGATACGTTCACCGTGATGATGTCGGTCGGCTCAATCCGCACATATTTCGGCGGGAGGCTCAGGGAAAAGCTGATGCGCTCCTTCCATGTGCCGTAAAGCGTAACATCCGCCACTTTCTTCGCCTGCGTTGCGCCCATCACAATCGGCAGGTTCATAGTCACCTGATCGACCGCTTTCACCACCTGACGCTGGGAAGTCTGCGTCACCGGGTCATAATTGAAAGGCCGGTCGATATAGGTCACGTTCACGCGCTGCGGCAGTTCCAATTCCTGAGCGTAATTGATTTCCAGCACGCTCTGCGCGTCACCCTTGCCGCCGGGGATTAAATCATCCTCCGGCACGTTCTTGATCGAGGCATTGCCACGCGGCACGCATTTCAGGATGCCATCGCTTTCCACCACATCGAAAAAGAACGCGGCTGTAAGCTGCTCAATGGCATTTCGCACCGTAATGGGCTGCTGGATTATATACCCCTCCAGCGTAGCCGTGAGGCGCGTCACGTCATAATCCGAGGCGGTCAGGCCTGCGGCTTGAAACAGTTCCGCCACCACCGCACCCAGTGTCGATGCACCCAGCTTGCCGTTTACCCAATGGCCGGTCGCCCAAAGGATGGAATCCTGCCAGACGTTTTCAAGGTCAGGCCAGAAGGAAAACGGACGCGCATCCCACGTCCACACGAACCGACGCGGCACAAGGTTGGCATTGCCGGTTTCCAGCCTGCGCTCCTCCAGATAATCCAACGTCGCATCGAGTGCCACGCGCCGCGCCTGAAAATCCACCCGGCCACGGCTGGCACGAGGGAAAAAGCTCTCGCTCGATGTCGGGTCATAGAACACGTTGGGCTGGTTGGTGCATCCATCCACGCTGGGGAAACCGAACTCCGTAAACCAGACCGGCTTCATTTTGGAAGTCCAGCCGGTCGTCACAGCATTCGGGTTGGTGTGAGTGTTTTTCCACCAGTATTCGAGGTTTTTCCACGCATAGGCCGCGTTGCCGCCATAGCTGGTCTGGCCGGTGCGTGCGACGGAATCGAGGAAGTAATAATCCCAGCCTTCGCCTTTTTCCCAGTATTCCTTGATAAGCTCCGGGGTAATCTGCACCTGCGGCAGGTCGGGCGTAATCGGGAAATAGCTATCAATCCCCACCACGTCGATATTGGAGGATGCCCAAAGCGGGTCGAGGTTAAACCACCCGCCACGGCTATGATATTCGCTCCAATCGGCGGCATAGGTGATGATGGTTCCCGGCATCGCTGCTTTCACGCTGCCAGCCAGCGTCACCAGCTTGGAAACAGCGGGATAGCTTCCCGGCGAATCGGTAAAGCCGGTCATGCCGACCAGTTCCGAGCCGATCACGAATGCATCCACATCGCCACTCAGCAAATTGGCATAGTGCATGATGAAAGCGTTATAGCCGTTTGTTTTGGTGAACCAGTTATTCGCATCGGTGGCATTGGCTGGAATGATGCGACCGCGCCAAGGCTTAGGCTCCGGCGTGATGGTATCCACAAAAATCATGGGATAGAGCATCACATTCAGGCCACGGGCTTTCAGCTCCGCGCAGATTTGCACCACCGTATGGTCGGAGGGTGTGCCGCCGTAAGTCGGTTTCCCATCGCCGAAATTTAGCACCACGGAGGCGGAAGCACGGCTGATACCGGCCACGCTCCAATCCTGAGGCAACACCTGCGTTGTGCCTTGGAACTCCACTTTGGGAATGATGGTGCAGGCTCCGGCATCGGTGCTGGTGGCAAACCACGTCACCACCACCGCCACCCATTCGAGGTTCGGCAGGTTCTTTATCAGCTGGTCGATGGCCACCAGCACATCCGCCTTGCCATCGTAATTGTGCATGTTGAGGGTTTTCTTTTCCCCGCTGGGCGTGAATGCCCCGCCGAAATAGGCGAAATAGCCATCTTGCTTCGTGGTGTTCTGCGTGCCATAGACGAACTCGCCAGCACCCGGAATTATCACGATGTCTTTGACTTTTTCTTCAACGCTGGGGCTGAATTTCAGCGTGCGGCGAATCTCAAACGTAAAATTGGGGATGCGGTTGCCGTATTCGGCCAATGGGAAATCCTCAATCACCACATAGGCGCGACCACGATAGGCGGGAATGGTTCCCGCAGGCAGATATTTGGCGATGATGTCATCCACTCCCTGTGTTTCATCGCCGAAATGCACGTTGTATTTGCCTTGGGAGGCCGACAGCACATCTTCCGTCAGCACCTTGCTATCCGCCCATACGCGGATGACTTCATCAATCGGACCCTCGCAAATGGCAATCGCCAGTGTGACGAAATAATTATAGGTGATCGTGGTTTGGCTCGTGGTGGTTTTGCCGCCACCGCCGCCACCACCTTTACCGCCACCGCTGGAAGTCTGCGTGCTGGTGGTTTCGGTGCGAACTTCCTTAATGTCCGTTGACCAGATGACGTTCCCGGCCAGCCGCATTGTGCCGTAAACCTTGGGAATCATATTGCCGTAGGTCGAAACCTGCGCCCGGAGGTCAGCAAGGCGCGGTCCTTCCTGTGCTGGCAGCTGCACGCGCTGAGTCTTCGGGAAAAACATCCCCGCAGCCATGCCGCCGAGATTCGCGCCGAGAACAGCGCCGGACGGACCACCAAGCACAAAGCCAGTCACGCCGCCAACGACAGGTAGGACTATATCAGCCATGAGGTTGCTCTATTTCAGGGATTGCAGTTGTTTATTTTTGAAACGGTAGGCATGGGTCAGCATTCGCCGCCATGTGTCGGAAAGCGGCTGCTCGACCACCCGGCCAGCACTAGAATTGCAATGAATCAGGCCAAGCCCACCCGTCGGATAAATGGAAAGTAGCGCCACATGCTGCGGGTCTTTGAAGGTGCGAAAAAGCAGCACATCGCCCTCGGACATTTTATCGAGCGGTATGGGGCGCAAGTATTTCTCAATGCAGCCCACCAGCCGCCCACGCTCCGGGTACATGGAATAATCGGTTTCATCCGCACGCGAGAGCGGATTCCCAGCGCCATCTTGCAAGCCCAGCTCATCTGCCACGCCAACAATCAGGCCGATGCAATCCACGCCGCCCGGACCCGCCGCCGATTTCTTAAGCCGCCCTTGATGGTGATAGCGCGTGCCGAGCCATGTGCGTGCCTGCACGACGATTTGCGATGATGAAACTCTAGCCATTGCGATTGCCCTTATCCATCGTGCCTGCGGTCATCAGCAGCTGATCGACCCCCGGCACGTCCGGCTCTCCCCGGAAATTAAGAATGTTGCTGAACTTGGTGCGGCAGGTTTCGCGGGTTTTGTCGCACCCGGCGATTACCTTGAACCCATCGCCGACTTGGATGGATTTCCCCATTGGCAGCGCCAACACCAGCTGGCCGGAAGCGAATTCCTTCACCTCCATGCGCCGCCCGTCGTTATTGCCGCTCGTCCATTCGACTTCGCCACCCGTGAAATACCCCGCCGCCTGCGTGAGTGCCGATGCGGTAAAAGTCTGGTTATTGGTGACCGCCGTGACGGTCGTGGTGATGGTGAAGCTGGTCAGCGACTTCTTGCACCGCGTATCGCCCAGCACAGCGCGGCATGATGGCGAATACACTTCGCCGATAGTCTGGCTTAAATGCTGCGTCAGGCCGCGCACCTCAGCGGTAAAAAGCTGCTGGTTGAGCGTCACTTCGCCCAGCCGCCCACGTTTCACCACCAGCTTGCCTTGGCTCAAATCCTCATAATTTACCGTGAAAATCTCAATCTCGGCATAGTCATACATCCCGGCCAACAGGTCGGATTCGGTAATTTTGGAGGGAAATGTCTGGCCTTCGACTTCCAGATTATCCACGCCCATATTGGATTTGCTTTCCACCGTGGTCGGCGTGAACCCGGCGATGGAATCGTAATCCAGCCCATCGACGGTCAATACCTGGTCGTGATCGGTGAAGCCTAATTCCTCACCATCCAGCCGGATAATTTTCCAGCAGGTGGCAAGCGTGGTCATGTTACTGCCGAAATGCGCTTCAAGCTGCGGTGAAATCACTCTCATACGCGCACCTCGATCAGCGGAATATTGTTCCAGCTACCGGCGTTGAAACTATCCATCGAAAGCCCCAGCTCGTCGGTATCGAAGCGCACTGGCACATCGAATTCAAAATCCACCGTGAGCGTGCCGGTATGGGCTGTGGTGATGATGCCGGTGGCCGTATCCACGCTCCAGCCACTCACTTGCAGAATGCTGTTTTTGTAGAGCTTCACCGTGCCAGCGACCGGCTTGCTGATAATGCGCTCCGACACCACCGCGCCGCTGACATACCGCTTCACCAGCTGGTATTCATCGCCGCCGAGGGATTGCAGCGGCTGGTTCACCGCCTTGAAGTCGCTCCAATCCTTGAAGCGGAACCCGACCGCTTTGCCGCGCCGCGCCCGGAAAAAGGCAATCAGCACCTGCCATTGCGTTTCGGTTTTAACCCCGGAGGCGGCATTATACCGCGCACGCGCTTGGCTCCATTTGCTGTTGCGCTGTTCATGCCCGGATACAGTGGTCACCACATCCGTCATAAACATCGGACCACCATTCGCGCCGTAGCTGATTTCGGTGGGGAACTGGGTTTCTACGAAGCTCATAGGTTTCTCCTTGCCCGTTCGATGGAACGCGCCATATCTGCCGCAATCTGGCTTTGGCTTTGCCGGAAGCTGCGGACATCGGGTGTTTGCACGTTCATGTTGATAGTGATGGGCGAACCGCCGCCAAGTGCGCTGTTCGGCGTGATATTAAGTGGTGCGTTCCCCGCATAAGCCAATTCGGGACCGCGTTCGCCAACCACACCGAACTGACCGGGTTTCAGCCTGCCGCCATCGGCAAAGAAGCCGCCGAAGAAATCGCCAATGCCGCCGAGGATGCCGCCCAAACCACCGCCGCTGCTACCGCCACCACCGAAAATACCTTTGATTGAACCAAAAATATCTTCGATGAAGCCGCCTTTGCCGGTAATGCCAAGGTCGTTGAGCGCCCACTTCAGCAGTGAGCGGTTCAGGTCGGAGAGCATCCCGGTAAAGAAATCGCCGAAGCTATCGAAGCGGCCACTGATGGCATCCAACGAGTCGGCAATCGTGCCTTCCATACTTTCGCCAATTCTGTCGAATTCACCTTCAATCGTTTCGCCTGTCTTTTTCGTGGATTTATTCAGGCGCTCCGCTGCCTGTTCGGTCGCACGCCCGAAGGTTTCCTGATTGATGTAGCCTTTCTCCAACAGCTGGTTCAGCTGCGACATTTCCTTGTTGTAGTTCTCCAGCGGCGTGCGCGTGGCCTCAATGATGCGCTGCGCCTCCTGCTGGAGCTTATTGAAGGACTTCACTTCCTTGGCCGTTTCTTTAACCTTTTCTGGCTCTTTGGTTTCCTGAAACAAGCTATCGAGCGACTTGTTCTTGGCCTGCCGCGCATCCACGATTTTCATGGCCGCATCTTGGATTTGCGCGTCAATGTCGGCGTTAAACTGTTTCGCTTCCGTCAGCGCCTTATCGAAGGCTTGGCTCATGGCTTGGCCGAGGCCGGTTTCCAGCGCCTTGCGGGTGTTCTCGAAGGAAATACCGCCCAGCGGGTTTTCCACGAAGTTCTTTAAGTCCTGTCCCAGCGCCTCAAAGCGGTTTGAGATAGCGTCGCCGAATGCGGTAAACGCATCGCCCACGCCTTTGAACACGGCAATAAATAGGTTGCCGAACTTTATCACCTCCGCAATGAAAGCCTTAAAGCCCAGCCCAAACGGTTCGATGGAATCCGTAATCACCTGCGCCAACCAGCGCACCTTATCGGCAATGAAAATCAGAATATCGGTCAGGCCTGCATCGCCAATAGCTTTCACCAGTTTGGCAAACGAATCGCCCATGTTGGACAGCGCCACGTTGAGCGTGCCTGCCTGTTGATCCATCGCCCCGGCGAATTGCACATCACCGATAGAGCGCAGATAACCTTCGATTTCCTTGGCGTTCTTGCCGACGGTCGTGCTGACCCCTTGGAAGGTGAACGTCACCTGTTCGCCTTGCACGCGGGATCTAATGCCGAATTCCTTCAGGCGCTCGAATTCACCCGTAGTCGCATCCGCCACCGCTTCAATCATCTGGTTGAGGGATTTCCCCATCGCTGTTGCGGTGTTACCGTAAGACGTGAGGGCATCCTCAGACGGAGTAAGCCCCAGCGCCTTCAGCTTGATGAACGCATCGACGACTTCCTCCAGCTGGAATGGAGTTTCCGCCGCGAACTTCTCAATGAAGCCAAAGGCGACACTGGCATTATCCGCCGAGCCGGTAACCGTTCGCAAGCTGGCTTCCAGTTTTTCAAACTTGGTGATGGTATCGGTGAACTGCTTGCCCACGAAAGCCGTGGCCATCAGCCCACCAATGCGGTTCAAGCCACCACTAAGGCGCTTGAACCGCTTATCCATATCGTTCACGCCGGAATTAATCTGCGCGAACGTCTGCTGCGTTTTGTTAATGGCACGGATGACAAATTCTGCACTACCGAATGCGGCCATGAGATTTCCCCATCTGTTCCTGTTGAAGTTGAAAAAACGCGACCCATTCCGCGAACTCAGCGGTTGTCATTTGCTCGATTTCTGAGAGTGGTTTGCTGAGGCGGTACGCCAGCATCAGCTGGCAGTGTCGGATGGGGTCGCTTCGGAGTTTCCCTTGGCTTGCTCCACGTTTTTGAAGAAGTGGCGCTCGATTTCCTCGTTAATGCGAAGAATCACGCGGCAATCTGCAAAATTGAGCAGTGCTTCCTTGTCCTCGACTTTGAACAGGCGGTTCCCGTCTTTGTCGCGGGCTTTCACGATCAGGGAATTGACCGCGCTTTCAATGTTGGAGGCCTTCTTGCCAGACATGCGCTGGATAAGGCTGGCCTCCGCCATCGTCATCGGGAAAATGTTAATTTCGAGCGGCGCTTCACCTTCGCCCCATTCGGGAACGGAGATAACCACGCGCTCTTGTGCCTGATAGTGTTTCTTTACTTGGTCAATGGTACGCATGATGCCCCCTTATGGTGTGACGGTTTCTTCATCCAGCGCACCCGTGCCGGTGAAGCTGAAGGTGGCTTCTACGATTCCATCGAAGGAGCCGCTGTAGGCGATGGAGGTCACGATTGCGTCACCTGTCCAATACGTCGCGCCGGAGGCATTGCCTTCCGGGTAGAGATTGAGGGTAACGGTCGCGCCGACTTCCAACGCACCTTGGCCGGTGGTGTCGGTTTCATCCCAAAACGCATCAAAACTGCCTGACCAGCTTTTGATGGTGGCTTGGTTTTTGCGCCATTGCGTGCCGATGATGGATGCGTCCACCGTGTCGGAGGTCACTTCGAGTGACCAAGATTTGACTTCTGCGACTTGGGAAGTGCCAATAAAGACCTTCCCCTCGCTGCCAGCGTGGGTAGCCATAATGTTTCTCCTAATGTTGGGTTGAGTGGGGTTAAACGAGCGTCTGAGGCGCGTTTTCTTTGACGCAGTAAAGCACTGCGAAAGTCAGGCTGATGATGGCGACGGGCTTTTCTCCTTCGCCGGAAAGCTGCGTGCTGGTGGTGTCGAGTGTGGCATCCTTCACCAACCCGCCAAGGGTCGGGTCAGCGCCGATGATTTGCTCCACCTCCAGCGCCAATGCGTCGGCCTCGGCATCAATATCGCCTCTGGCCTTCACATAGCCTTCGATTAGCAGCTGAAGATTGCGCTGCTGCGTGCGTGGCCGCTGCATGGAGGGATTCCCCATGCCTTCCTGCGGCGTGAACACGAGCAATGCCGGTAGTTTTGGGTCATCCAGCGCATAAACGCGGGACGCATAAACGCGGCTACCGGCGGCAGTGTTCCCGGCAAGCAGGTTCACCACCGCCTGCCGTATCTGCGTGCGGGCGTGTGTCATAATTTTTCCAAAATGAGTTCGGTGATGCCTTCGCTATCCGGGCGAATCACGGCCACTTCGTAATCCTGACCATCCACCGTGAACTGGTCGCCGGTCTGGATTTCGGGAATGTCCTGTGTTCGCACCGATAACACCGGGTTCGCCACCACCACATCCACCGATTCGCCGCCGACCAATTCAGAATAGGCCTGCAACATGCCGGATAGGACGCGAGGCGTTCCCCCATCAGGGGTGTAGGTGACCTCGCGCCCATCCAGCGCCTTCAGTAGGGTTTGGTGATGACCGTGCATGTCATCCAAGAATGTCATGGGCTTAAAGCCCAACATTCAGGAGGACTTGCACCGTTGCGTCGCCGCTCTGCGCTGCTGCCGCCGCCACGCCGACAATGGTATTGCCGGATGCGGTTGTCGTAAGCACAGAGTTGGTGGCATCCCAATAGAGCTTGGCTCCTTGGGTAACCGCGCCGCTGGCTTTCGGGATGCTGAACACGCCTTTGACGCGCACAGCGCCCGTCGCACCGTTGGCGATAGCAGCGATTGCCACGCCACCAATCGCGCCAATCAGCACGAATTGGCCGGAGGCGATATTCGCTCCGGCGGTGTAATTGAGGACATCGCCCTCATGGATGAAGTTTTTAGCCATAGTGATTTCTCCTTTGTTACAGGCATAAAAAAAGCGGCTTGAAGCCGCTGGTTGCTTTGGTCTTTAGGTGGTTTACGCGCCGGGGTTTTTATACATGGTGCGGTATTCGAGCGGCGCTGCGGCTGCGTCGATGCGAACCTTGTATTCCACACCATCCACCGTCCAGCCGTCCTGCTGGTCGAGGAACGGAGCGGCAACGCCATCGAGGTAACCAACCTCAATCGTGTCGAACAGGTTCGGGTCGGCGGTCAGATACCATGCGGTAGCCGATGCCTCATCTAAACGCGCATCCACGATGATTTCCAGCGAACCACGCACCGGGTTCGGCACGCGGCTGTTGGTGGAAGCCGGGTCGGTTTCCGATGCCATCAGCACCCGTGCCGTATCCTCCAGCGCCGCAGGCACCAAAAGATATTGCGGACGGATATTGAGGGTTGCCGCACCATCCTTCTGTTTACGCATGGCGGTACGCGCCGCACCCACATTGGCCGCGTTAATTACCGTGCCGGAGGCGGCAAGGTTTTTATGCGTGGCCGTATGGAACAGCGTCACACCGTCCGACATGGTGGGGTTGCCGGTCAGCACCTTCCACACAATATCCCCGACGGTGCGTGACGCGGCACGTCCCATCTTGCGCGGAATATCGGTGAAAGCGGTCAGGTCATCATTGATGATGGCTTGGCGGGTGATGGCAAACAGCTTGCCGTAGGTGGCCAGCTGGATGGTTTCCCCACGTTCATCAATCGTGCCGTGCTTGTATTCACCGCCTTCGGGAATCTTATCCAGTGTTTCAAACACGCCCAAACCAACGCGGCTGTGCGTTTTGAAATCGGACAGGTTACCGACACGGGTGAATTGCTCGAAGACTTCCTCAGCCTCACTATACCCGCGCAGCATGGCTTTACGGGCATTGTTCTCCAAGATTTTGGGGAAGTCGCTGCTGGAATGGGTGAATGCACGCGCTACCAATTCGCGCTTATCCAGCCCATGCACGCGCACGCCGCGCACTTCCAAGGATTTACGCGCCAACTCCAGCAACGTATAGCCCCGGAATTCGGAAGGCTCGCTGTCTTTGCCAGCGATACCGGCACGGAAGGCAACCGCATCCTCGGCAGCACGGGCAAATTTCTCCACCTCGGTCTGTCCCATTTCGATACGTTGCCCAGACGCAACCGGCTCCTCGCGCTTGCCAATGGCATCGAGCAGCTGCTTACGCGCCTCGTTCACATCCACTTCCGGGTTATCGAGGCACGCATCGCGCACCTTGTCATGGTCGGGGTGGTTGGCAAACAGGGCGCGAATATCGCCACGGCGTTTCTTTTCATCCTCCAGCGCACGCTTTGCACCTTCGGCCATCGCATCACCGCGCACCGTTTCCATATCGGGTTCGGTGCGGGCTTGCGGTTCTTTTACGGGTTCAGGCATTTGGTTCTCCTTTTGGGTTGGTTGGGGTTGAGGCTGGAGGATTTCGGCCTCCAGTTTCCGGCCAACCCCAACGGTGGGATCAGCGGGAATATCGACCAGCGAGATTTCCATCGGTGTCCAACGGACAACGCGGTAAACGTCTGGTTTATCTTTGTGTTCTTCGGTGAGTTTGCGCTCGTTAATGCGGTAGGCCACCGACACGTTGCGGAGGATGCCATCGCGCACGTCCTGCCACAGGCCTTCCACTTCAGCACGGCGGCTCAGGCGGATTTCCGCGTAACCACGGCCATTCTCCAGCCATGCGCGTTCCACCACGCCAATGCGGTTAGCGCCTTCGCTGCGGTCATGGTTGTAAAGCACCGGGGCGCTGTTATTCAGCCGCTCCAGATCCACTTCGCCATCGTCATGACCCAGCACCTCCACCCACGCATCGCTGAAAAAGCTCTGCCGGGTGACAGGTTCCTCCGAAGAAAAAGAAAGCCGCACAAGGCGGCTTTCAGCGTCAACGATGGAGCGGGAGGTTAGCTCAAGCGTTCGTGTCAGTATTTCCGGGTTCGTCGTCATCGGGTTCTCCTTCTTTTTCGGGTGTTTTGGTTGCCGCCACAGGCTTGCTGGCGCTGCTGGTGAAGGTCAGGCCTGCTTCTTCTTCCTGTGCGCGTTCTTGCTTGATTTGCTCGAACACATCCTGCGGATTGCCACCGCGCTCGCGGATAACCTGCGACCGTGATTTGAATCCGGCGGATACGGCCAGCTGCTCGGCTTCGCCTTCCTTTTTCGGGTCAATCCACGGCATCGTTGGTCCCTGAAACCCTGCGTTCCACAGGGTGCGGGGATTGATGCTGCCTTCAGGCAGTTCCAGCTTGCCCGACAGCACCGCCATATCCACGAAGCGTTCCCATATCGGGCGCACGCAGCGTTCGATAAAATGGTCGCGCAGCACGCCGTAATGGACGGATTGCTCCACCAGTTCCTGACGCTGGGCGCTGTAAGTGCCGTTGTAATCCTTCGATATGCTGGAATAGCTGGTGCTGGTTCCGGCAGCGACCGCACGCAGCTGGCTATTTCGGAATTGCTCCAGCATGGCATTGGGGCGATTGCTATCAATCATCCCGATTTCCTCACCGGGCAGCAGGTTATCGAAAATCATCCCCGGCTGCATTTTCAGCAGGCGGTTACCCGCCGCATCGACGCTTTGCGGATTGGTGGGGGCATCAAGGTTTTTCCGCACATAGGCGCAAATACTGGCCGCAACCTTCGCCGCTAATCGCTCGGAAAGTTCATAATCCTTAATATCCTCCATGCGCGTCATCACGCTGGCGAAGATGGAAACGCCGCGTGTCTGCGCGATGCGGTCGGTAATCTTCAGGTGGATGATTTTCTCTGCCGGATAGCGTTTGGTATCCTGCCGGGTGACAAAGCTGTGTTTATCGCCGGGATGTTCCTTATAGAGGTAATACGCACGCGGCCTGCGCCATGCGTTTTTCTCTACTCCGTGAATGATGCGCTTTTTGTCGTCGGTGTAATCGAAGGGCAGATAATCCGCTTCAATCAATTCCAGCGAGTACGGCACGGCGGTTCCATGATCGAGGGCGGCATTAGTGCCTTCGATATGTTTCACAAGCACTTCACCATCGCGGAACCAGCACCGCGCCAGCAGGCGTAGCATTTGGTTCCAGTGCAATTCCCACGTTACCTCCGGCACGCAAATCCATTCGTCCCACAGATCAAGCAGCTGGTCGTTGATCGCTTTGGCGAGTTCGCCGGTGGCCAGTTTTACTTGCGGTTCCACCGTAATGCCGCGCCCGATGACATTATTGACGAGGCAGTTAAGCACGCCGCGTGCGAGGTCGTGATTTTCATCGAGAAAGCGAGCTTGCAGGCGCAGCGATTCCCCGGCGCGTTCCACCACCGCATCACCGCTGCCGGGGTCGGTTTTAATCTTCCGCAGGCGCGAGGGCTGGGCTGCTTCATAGGCACGCTGGTGCTTCAGAATCCACCGGGCGGTTTCCCGTCGAAGCGCAGCTTCAGGCGAGAATATCTCTATGGTTTTGTCGAATAAGTTAGTCATCGCTGAAATCCGCTAAGGCTGCTTGTTGGTTTTGATTCGCTGATTCAAGGGTGGCAACGCGGCGCTCCCAGTATTGAATCTGCTCCCGTATTTCCCGCGTATTGGCGAGGGTCAGGCTTCGACCGTTCATGGAATAGCTTTGGCCTTTGGCCACGGCTAAATCCGCCGCAATCCACGCATCGAGCGCGGTTTGCGCCTGCTGTAATGTCAGTGCCATGTTTGAATCCTTCAGTTAAAGTTCCAATCGTCGTAGCCAATCCAGCCCTCGGTCGTGGTGGCCGGTGGCTCGGCTTCTTGTTTCTTCAGGTTCTGCCGTTCCTGTTCGCTCCGCAGCGCATCCAGATTCGGGTTCAGGATGTGAAGTGCGGCCAGCCCGTACACACGGCAATCCAGCGCCTCGTTGCGTTTTCCTTTCGGCATCACCCACACCCGCGTCGGGTGGCCGTTGATAAACTTGGTCTGAATCCGCTCGGCGGTGAGCTGCTGGAAGTATTCCTCCGGGTAGTCAGCCGGGAAATGGCAATAGCCCGGACCCGGCTGGTGGATTTTCAGCCGCGAGTAAATCATCTGCTTGGCCGTATCCGTACCGAGGGTGAACAGCTTCACGCGCAGCTTGTTGGCCTTGCTGAATTTGCTCACCAGCGGCTTGCCTGCCGTGGATGCGCCTTTGATCGCATACACCCGCGCATGTTCCCGGCGTTTACAGAATTCATAGACTTTCTGCGTGTGATGACCGCCCGTATCCACGCACGCCGCCAGCACCGATAACGTGCCGCCATCGGCACGCGGTATGGTCTGCCCCAGCACTTTGTCGAGGTCTTCCCATACTTTGTTCTGCGCTGGGTCGCCGTGGATGACATGGTATTGCAGCGACCAGCTTTCCTGACCCACGCCCCAGCCGATTACTTCCGCTTCCAGCCGGTCGCCTTGCACGTCCACCCCAGCGGTGATGACCACCACACCGGCAGGCGCGACACGTCCCCAATTTTCCTTGCGCCCTAGCAGGCCGGATGCGTCGATGCCTTCGCTCGCTTCCTTCCATGTTTCGCCAAGGCTGGTATTGACCCACACCTTCAGCGTTTCCGGCAGGCGCTTGGCCTTTAGGAAACCTGTCACCATTTCCGACCAGCGCACCCACGGGCTGTAAAGCTCCGAGATATGGAAGCCCGCAACGCCGTTAAACGGGGCAGATGCCCACCATTCGCCACGCGCCAGCATCCATTGCTTATCGCTTTCGCCCAGCTTGGCTTGGCAATGCTCGCACTCGTAATACGCCGCTTCCGGCTTGGCCTTATCGAACTTCAGTTGCGCCCAGCACAGCACCTGAAATTTTTTGCAATGCGGGCATGGCACATGAAAGCGGCGCATGTCGCTTTGCTGATACCGTGCATCAATCTTGCTTTCGCCCTCGATGGTCGGCGTGCTGGCCGACACCAGCAGCCGATTCCAGAAAGTCGTGGTGCGTTTCTGCGCCAGCGAACCGGGGTCGCCTTCCGCACCGGCTGAGGATGGGTAACGATCTTCCTCATCCAACAGCACGATGCGGATAGGCCTGCTTGCCAGCGACGAAGGGCTGTTTGCTCCCGCCATCGTCAGGTGACCGCCAGTAAATTTCTTATGCAGCAGTGTGTTGTCGCTGTTGCGGGTCTTGGAATCCTTAAACAGATTGCCCAGCGCCTCTGTATCTCGAATCATCGGTGCGAGGCGGTCTTTGCTCCATGCCTCCGACATTTCCAGCGTTGGCTGGATAAACAGGATGGGCGATGGGTCTTGATGAATGAAGTATGCGAGAATGTTGTTAAGAATCTCGGTTTTCCCAATCTGCGCCGAGGTCATAAACACCACCTCGCGCACACCGGGTTCATTCACAGCATCCATCATGCCCCGTTGATACGGGGCGCGGTCAGTCCTCCACCTTCCGGGTTCGGCGCTTGCCTCCGGGCTTAGTTTTCGGTGCATGTCTGCCCACTGGCTCACCGTCAATTCCGGGGGCGGCATCCACGCGAGCGCCGCCTTCCGCCGCAGCTTCTGATACAGTGTCGGTTGCGTCATCATCTTTGGCGAGTTCGGTTAGCGCCTCATAAATGCTGTGTTTTAGGAACCGCTCGATTGCGGCGGGTTCCTGCATCACGGCGATCTGAAAGGCAGTTTTGGTCGGCAGCGCCAAAAGCCGCATCCGGCAGGCGCTGATATGCTGGAGCCAATCGGTTTCCACGGATTCAATCGCCACCAGCTGGTTACGCATGGTGGCCACTTCCAATTCTGTTTTGTCTGCCTGCGCTTTAATCAGGCGTGCGCGTTCGTGGTGCGTATCCTGCGCGGAAACGCCGCTCCCGTAGGCGCGGTCTTGCAGATATTGCACATACTGCTGAACGCAGCGTACCAGGTCGTATTTGCCTTTCTCTGGTTTGGGGATGATTCCATCCCGCGCCAGCTGCTGCACTCGTCGCTCGGTCAGGTTCAAAAACCGTGCGATCACGGCGACTTTGTGGAGAATCTGCATAAGGAATTCCTGTCATGACGTGATGACCCATCCTGCAAACTCTCCGAATCGAAACCATTCTGCGGCATCATCACCCAGCATCGCAGGGTCAAGCGGTCGCTGCACCCCTCCGAGTGACAGTTCTTTGGCAATGATTTGTTCTGCTTCCACCCCGGCAGCCACTTTGCCAGCCAGCGTCAGCCGCCACAGGACGGTTGCCTGATAGCCAGTGGCCGCTTGGCATTTGTCCACGATGATGATGGCTCCACCGGGCTTTAGTGCGGCCTTCAACTTGGTGATGAATGCGGCACGCGCACCCACCGGCATGAACATCATCACCAAATAGCAAATGGCTACATCGAACGGCTCAAAGTCATAGCGGCAGGCATCCATCTGGATGAGGTTCTCCTTGCCGGGACCATCATACCGGGCGCACATTTCCGCGCTTGGCTCAATCGGCACCAGCCGTGCTTGCCGTTGCGCGAGGGCAGCTTCCAGTGAACGGCCTATATTGCCGGTGGATGCACCGATGTCATAGACCAGCCCACCTTGCGGGATGTAATGACGTGCGATATGCGCCACCGCGCCGGTAACCAGATCGTACCAAGGCAACTGCTCACGCACATGCAGGTTGAATCCTTTGGCTACCGAGGCGTTCTCGAATGTCCACTCTTTCGGGATGTGGATGGCGTTATCGGCAGTTCTGTCCATTGTTCGTTCTCGACTATTTTTATCGAAGGAATGCCGTACTCCGCATACATCGCGTGCGTGCGGGGATTGCTTTCAATCGCTAGGTATTGTGCGTTCTTCCCATGCTTGGGAAAGACATGCTGCTCCAGCATGATGTGTTTCGCCTCATGCGGTGGCTTGTGGTAACGGTTGAAAAACGCCTCCTGCGGAGTCCACCCCACCTTGAAATAGATGCTATCGAGCGTGGCCTGCCGGTGCATTTCAGGCCGCGCTGTCATCAGGATGGTGTGGTATGGCGCAACCAGACTCACCAGCCATTCGCGGTATTTTTCATGCTGAATCTGCATGGCAAACGGGCGTTTCTTTTCCGTGCTGTTAGCTACCAGCGTGTAATTCAGGTCGAGCAAGATAATCATAACTTCATTCCCAGCCGTTGTTCAAAGGCAGTAATGGCTTCCTCCACAAGCCCCATGCGGCTACCGTCAGGATACGGTAGGTCGAACTCAAAGGCGATAGCTGCTTTCAGTCTTTTCGGATTGATAGCCAGTGGCTTAGAGCATACGGCTTGCACGTTACTGTTGCTTTCATTCACCTGCACCTTGGCAAAGAATTCTTTGAACAATTCGTAGAACTCTTTCTGCGAATGATACTTCTGCACCTTTGGCGATGTGGCGATGTCACCGAGCGTGATACCCGGCTCGTAATCCAGCTTGAACAGCACCGCGCCGGACTGCCGCTCATTCAGCGAATGGTAACCACTCAGCTGCTTGAGGTTGATATGGTTGCTGGCCGATGCCACTGCGTAGAGCCGCGTTGCATCATCCGCCAGCGCCGCGCAGATGCAGGCGATATGCTGCCGGTCGGCTTGGAACGGCACGCTATTCAGCACGCTGGATATGAAGATGGACGACCAGCGCAGCTTGTCCGTGCCAATAGCGTGCAGAAACTCGCGGGTGAGCTTGATGCTCTCTGCCTTATCAATCTCATCGCCATCATTCACCCGGTATGGCTCGAACGGCGTGACGCTGATACCCAGCTTCCGCAGGATGCGCGTTTCATGCAAATGGCCTGCGCCGAAATCCAGCACGCACCGGCCATGCTGTTTAATCCAGCGATCACGGTTCGCCTGATTATCCATGTCGAATGCCTTAGCGGTCGAATCACCGGCAACCGCGAAGATGAAACCACGGCCAAGGCTGTTGCGAACCTGCCGGAGGCGGCGGAACGAATTATGCCGCAGCAAATCTTCGTAACGACGGTGGATGTCAAAATCCATCGAGAGGTAATTCAGCATGGCTTCCGCCAGTTTTCCTTCCTCGTCGGTAACGAACACGACAGGAACCTGTGCAAGCCCCAGTTCAGCACCGTGCTGTAACCTACCTATCCCGTTCACGACCCGGTAATCCCGCGTAGCGACGATGGGCATGGTGATGCCGCGCCGCTTGAGCGTTTTAGCAATGTTCAGCGAGTAAGCTTTCCAGCGCCCCTGATTTGCTTTCAGAAACGGCGCGATGGGGTGCATCTTCGTATTCAGACATGGGTAAAACTCCGGCGTGTTCACCTCCTTATCGGGGATGCACTCCGCCAGCTTCCGCACATCCGCTGCCTTCAGCTGCTCGTTAATCTTCGCTACCGTGTCACTCTGGCCGAGGTCATTGGTGGCGCGGTTAAATACCACGTTCACGCCTTTACGTTCCGCCAAGTCCATCGAGCGGGTGACTTCCAGCGGCACTTGCTTCGCACCCATCCGGCACGCGACATGATGCCGCTGGTGGCCGGAAATGATTTCACCGTCGGGCGTAGCGTAAAGCGGCAGGAGGAAGCCGAGCTTACGCAGTGACAGTTCAATCAGATCAAGCCGCGCCGGGTCAGCAACACGCGGGTTGTAGGTAGAGGGTTCAATCTCTGTGACATCGACCAGTTTCATAATCCTAACCGCCGTTTCAGTTCTGCGATGATTTCCTTTTTCTCGAACCCGGCGGATTGTTTGATGTCCTCCAGCCATTCGAGGTATTGCTCACGCGGGATGGGGAAACTGTATGCGCCGATGCGTGCGGTGGTGTCGGCTTCCTCGATGTCATCATCATCGTCTGCGCCAAAACCATCTTCCAGCAGGCCATCCACCGAGGCCTTGATGTCCCGCAGTTCTTCATCGTTGAACCCCAATAAATCCGCGCTAAACGCCGCTTCCTCCAGCTCCACGATTTCCAGCTGCAGAAGCGCCTTGTCCCATTCCGATTCCTCGCCCACGCGATTGTCCGTGATGCGATAGGCTTTGATTTGCTCCGGCGTGAGGTCGGTGGCGATATGCACCGGCACTTTTTTCAGACCCAGCCGTTTCGCCGCCTCGTATCGGACATGGCCGACGACAATCACCATTTCGCCATCCACGACAATCGGCTGGCGGAAGCCAAACTCCTTGATGGAAGCCGCGACTTTCTCCACCGCGTGCGCGTTAATCCGTGGATTTCGCGCATAGGGAAGCACCTGATCTACTGGCATCAGTTCTATTTTCATAAACACACCCATTTCGTTTTTTTGACCGACCCATTTCGTTTTTTGATTTCTGGATGCTGTTGATATTCCTCAATAACAGCACCAAAAAAACGAAACGAAATGGACATTCCAACTCTGTCCCTAGCGAAATCCCGCGCTCGCGGCGTACCCGTGGAGGGTGGCCGGGAAGGACCCGCCGCCGCGCCCGATCACAACGCGGCGGCAGGCGGGCGCTGCGGGGCGGGAGCAGGTCAAAGGGGCTTGACCACTCCCCACCGGGAAGCGCCGCTACAGGTGCCGTTGCCGGGATGCTTCTACCCCACAGCCTATTCCATTTGAGGCCATGACCAAGGCAGCACCCCATGCTAAAATGGCATCGGCACACCTGTTCAAGTTATTGTAATGAAATATAAAAGAGCGTTGATTGCAGGTGCAGCCCTGTTATCCGTTTAGGAATAACCAACTGTTCCTATAGGAGAAACATATGCAGACTGCACCCGACACCACCATCACCCGCATCGCCGCCCTTAATGACCGTCTGCGCCAGACATATTGGGGTGGCAAAGTGATGATGACACCCGGCATCACCGCACTACCGGAAGACACACAGCACGCCATCTTCCGCGCAGTGCAGGAGTTCGATACATTCACCGAGGATAACGACCCGTATGGTGAGCATGACTTCGGCAAGGTAGTGGTGAACGGCGTAAGCTGTTTCTGGAAAATCAGCTATTACGACAACCGCTTGGAATACGGCTCCGAAGACCCGGCCAACCCGGACATCACCACCCGCGTTCTCACCATCATGCTCACCAGCGAATACTAACGCTTCAACCGCGACAGGTAATAGGCGAGGTTCTGCGTAAACTCCACCGGCAGGCGCTCTTTTACCTTGGCTTCCATGATTGCCGCATTCTCCCGCTGCTTGAATAGCTGCATGATGCCGGGACCAAACAGCATCTTCAGCGGCAACCGCTTTCCTGATTTCCTCACATACACTTCCGTGCTGCTCGACCCTTTCTTACGCGGCGCGATGAACGCACCGCGATAGGTTTTCGTTTTTCCCCATGCCTTCGCTTTTACCGGACCGCGCTTCCCACCGGGCTGCTGTGTCGGCTTGCGCGACCCCACCACGAATTCGATAAGATGCAGGGGGCGATCACTTGCAACCAACGTCGCCCACAGGCGTTTGAAGCTGGCACGACGGGTTTCGATACGCCGCTTTATACCAGCCTGCCTGCTACCCATCTGCGGGGCGATATGCGAGGCGCTGGCGACCTTGGCGCTATCTGCTACCCGGTTTAGCGTCCGAACCGTTGCCTCCGGCACAACCTGCTTTTCTAGGGCGTGCAGCCCCCGGCGCAGCGATTTGATGTCGCTTTCCACTGATAGGTCGAATGTCATGGCTTGATGTCCTTGCTACGCTGCTACACTTAGCGGTTCCCACTGGAAGGTTTTGCCATCCAGTTGCGGCGGGGACTTGTAAATCTCCACCCAGTCTTTTATAACCACCTGTAATTGCTCAACCCGGTTCGAGTTTAGTCCGCGGGGGAGCGCCAAATTTATATCTCAGCGGAATTATTAACGTCACAAGCAACAGCCGGGAAAAAAGATGAAAACAAAAGCTAATGTTGTGCTTATTACAGGTGGTGCTACTGGCATAGGATACGCTTTGGCAAAAAAATTTTTTTATCAAGGTAATGAGGTTATTCTTGTAAGCAGAAATAACGAAACCCTATTATCAGCCGCCAGGTCCTTGCAAGGAGTACGTATTTTTGCTGCCGATATAACTAAGAAAAATGATAGACAAGCCATCGTAAAGTGCTTCCCTACTGTCAACATTTTAGTCAATAATGCAGGCTCTCAGTTAAACAAGCCGATAGCTGAATGTTCTGAGCAAGAAATTGAGGATGAAACTGCGGTGAATTTCACAGCGCACGTTTTACTCACGAGAGATTTCCTGCCCATTTTACTGGGGCAAGAGTCATCTTCTATAATTAATATAACATCTGGCTTGGCGATTGTACCAAAACAAAGTGCCGCTATTTATTGTGCTGCAAAAGCAGCATTTCATAGTTTTTCTAGAACACTTAGGTGGCAACTTGAGAAAAGTAACATTTCGGTTTTTGAAGTCATTCCATCTTTAGTTGATACAGCAATGACGGCTGGTCGTGGTAAAAGCAAGATAACCCCGGATCAACTTGTAGAGGAGTTCTGGCGAGATTTTAAAAACAATCAGTTTGAGATCCGCATTGGCAAGACAAAAACTCTTATGTGGCTCAATCGAATTCTTCCTTCAGTGGCAGAAAGAATAATGCGCCATGGACTATAGCGGATCATGCTGAAAGCTTTTACCAACCAGTTGCGATATCGCCTTATAAATCTCCACCCAGTCTTTTATGACCACCTGTAATTGCTCAAGCTGGTTCGAGTTCAGTCTGACCGCGTGGCCAACCCCTAAAGCTCAATACCCAGCACGGTGAAGGTGATGCTGCGGCTGGGGGCTTGGATTTCCTTGAACTCACGCAGCAACTCAAGCACATCGGGGTCGATGTAAACGGAGTGGCGCGCATCCACCACCAGGCTTGCGCCTTCAGGCACGGCATCAAGCGCACGGCGAATGGCCGCCTTGTTGAGGAACGATACTTCCTCGGCAAAGCGCAGGGTGATCGGCTCGCTGCTGTCTTTATTCGCATCCACGCGGTAGAGGGAGTGGATAAGGTTCTGGCGCAGCACGAGAATCAGCGCCACCGCAAACCCAATCGCCACACCACTGAGCAGATCCGTCAGGACCACGGCAACCACCGTCACCATGAAGGGCAAAAACTGCGCATAGCCACGCTTGTAAAGCTGGCGGAAAATTGCGGGTGAGGCGAGTTTGTAGCCCACCACCAGCAAAATGGCGGCAAGCACCGCAAGCGGAATGCGGTTAAGCAGTGTGGGGATGAACAGCACCGTGAGCAGCAGTAACACGCCATGAATGATGGCCGACATTTTGGTTTTCGCACCGGCATGAATATTGGTCGAGGTGCGCACAATCACGCTGGTGACGGGCAAACCGCCAATCAGCCCCGAGACAATATTGCCCACGCCTTGCGCTTTTAACTCGCGGTTGGTCGAGGTGGTGCGGCGCAGCTTATCGAGCTTGTCGCCCGCCTCGATGCACAGCAGTGTCTCGATCGAAGCGATAATGGCAAGGGTGAGTGCCACCACCACCACATCCCCACGCAGCATGGCCGAAAAATCCGGGCGGCTGAAGAACCCAATGAACTCATTAATATCCGCGGGCACGGGTAATTTCACCAGATGATCACCCATGATGCGAAAATCAGGAATATTCGCAAACACAAACTCATTCAGCACTACACCAAGCAGCACCACCGCGAGCGCACCGGGGAATAGCCCCACGCGCTTTTTGATGAAGGGTTTTTCCCATAGCACCAACACCACAAGCGAGAGCAGGCACAAGAGGGTGGCGCCGGGGTGAATACCAGTGAGCGCACTGAGCGTTTCGCCAAACCCATCAAGGCCCTTTTCGTTCAGGAACGCGACATCTTGGTCATAGCCAAGCCCGTGCGGGATTTGTTTGAGGATAATGATCACACCAATGCTGGTCAGCATACCGCGGATGACCGCGGTTGGGAAATACTCCGCAATCGAGCCGATTTTTGCAAACCCCATAATGAGCTGCAACACCCCAGCCAGCACCACGGCGGCCAAGAACACCTCAAAGCTACCAAGGGTGGCAATCGCTGCGAACACAATGGTGGCAAGGCCAGCGGCCGGGCCACTCAC
>CAZOFC010000001.1:0-42361 GCA_964578965.1 uncultured Azospirillum sp. | reverse complement strand
CCGGGTGCGCTTCACCGCTTCAAGGGCTAGCAAACAGCCGGCGGTGGTGGCATGCTCACCCGTGCCAAACGCCGCCACCGCATCAATCAGCAGCGGGTGGTGATTCGCGGGCACTGTATCCCTCGCGTGGCTGCCATAAACATAAAACCGCCCAAGCGAAAACGGCGGAAAATCCTTCTGCACCTGCGTTACCCAATCAATATCCGCCAGCTTCATCACGCGCACAGTCGCGCTCGCATCCACCTGCGCCGCGATGCGCTCAACCTCCTCAACGCGTGGCGCATCCACAATCACGGTCAGGTGCGACACCACTGGGTCCACCATCCGTGTAATCGTCAGCGCCACTTCTTCCATGCGCAGTTCCATCACATCGAGCACCGAAGGCGTCGCTTCAATCGTCACCTGCATCGGCATTTGGGGTTGCATAAACGGGCTAGCCATTGTCGCGTCCAATCAGTTGCATCCATTCCTCTTCGCTCAGCACCGTTACGCCAAGCGCCGTTGCATCCTTCAGTTTGCTGCCCGCATCTGCACCCGCCACCACATAATCCGTCTTTTTCGAGACCGAACTGGCCACCTTCGCCCCCAACTGTTCGGCCAGTGTTTTGGCCTCTTTACGGCCAATGCGCGCAAGCGTTCCGGTGAAGACCACGGTTTTTCCTGCCATGGGTGAGTCCATCGCTTGCGGCGGTGTGTAAGGCGTGACGGTAAGGATAGTTAATAATGTGCCGAGCAATTCCTGATTATGCGGCTCCGCAAAAAATTGGGTCAGCGCATGCGCCACTGTCTCACCAATCCCATCGATCGCAAGCAGCGCCTCGTGCGCCGTCTCGCTCGTCATCGCCTCGCGCCAGCTTTCCATCGTCACAAAATTTTTGGCAAGGAGCTTTGCCGTTTCCTCGCCCACATGGCGAATGCCAAGTGCAAAAATAAACCGTGCGAGTGTGACCGTTTTTGCCTTTTCAATCGAGGCAAATAAATTGTTCGCTGATTTTTCACCCCAGCCTTCGCGGTTCTTCAGGCGGCTTAAGCCTTCAGCATCTCGCGCTTGAAGCGTGAAAATATCCGCCGGGTTTTTGATCAATCCTTCATGGAAAAACGCCTCGACCTGCTTTGCGCCAAGCCCATCAATATCCATCGCGTCGCGCGCCACAAAATGCTTCAACCGCTCCACCGCCTGCGCGCTACAGGTGAGGCCACCGGTGCAACGCCGCGCCACCTCGCCCTCTTCGCGCACCGCATGCGCGCCACAGACTGGGCAGCTTTTCGGAAATTCATAGGCCACCGCGCCACGTGGCATATCGTCACGCACGCCGACCACTTGGGGAATCACATCCCCCGCGCGCTGAATCGTCACCATATCGCCCACGCGCACATCTTTGCGCGCAATTTCATCCTCGTTGTGTAGCGTCGCGTTGCTCACTACCACCCCACCGACCGTGATGGGCGTGAGCCGTGCCACGGGCGTGAGCGTGCCTGTGCGTCCGACCTGAATTTCAATCGCCTCAATTTTTGTTACCGCCTGCTCGGCCGGGAATTTATGCGCAATCGCCCAGCGCGGAGAGCGGGCCTTGAAGCCAAGGCGTTCTTGGTAATCCAAGCGATCCACTTTATAAACCATGCCGTCGATGTCGTATTGTAAGTTTGAACGATTGCGTAAAATACGCTGATAACCGTCGATTAAACCCAATAATCCAGTACGAGAATGAGGAATAAGATGCTCTTCATCTTTGTTATACGTTACCCATACACGCAAACCCCATTGCGCTAATTTAATGAGCGCTTCTTCGTGGCAAGCCCCCAAATCAATATCTTCACTTACCCAACCATAAACAAAATAGCTTAACTTGCGGGCACGCGTGATTTCAGGGTCAAGCTGGCGAAGGCTGCCCGCCGCAGCATTGCGGGGGTTGGCAAATTTCTCAGCGTCACTGCGGGTGGCATTGAGTGCCGCAAAATCGGCATGGCTCATATAGACCTCGCCGCGCACCTCAAGCACCGCAGGCGAGTTGTTGATGAGCTGATTGGGCAAAATGGTTTTAAGGTTGGCGGTAATGTCTTCACCCACCTCGCCGTCGCCGCGCGTGGCGCCTTGCACCAGCACGCCGTTTTCATAACGCGCGGTGAAGGAAAGCCCATCAATCTTCGGCTCGCACACATACGCCACTTCAGCATCCGCACTCAGCTTCAAATACTCGCGAATCCGCGCGTCCCACTCCCGCACATCCGCTTCGCTGAAGGCATTATCAAGCGAGAGCATGGGCTTGCTGTGGCGCACTTTACCAAAGCCTTCGGCGGGGGCAGCGCCCACTTTTTGCGTTGGGCTATCGGGCGTCACCAGTTCGGGGAATTGCTTCTCAAGTGCTTCAAGCCGCTGGCGAAGCGTGTCATACTCCGCGTCCGTTATGCTCGGCGCATCGTTCTGGTAATAGCGCACATCATGTGCGCGGATTTCACTGCTCAGTGCAGCAATTTCTTTTTCTGCCTCCTCGCGGGTAAGCAGCAACAACTGCGGCGCATCATGCATTACGACGCCGCCTGAATGAGCTTATCTGCCGCTTTGCGCGCCTCATCGCTGATCACCGCGCCCGAGAGCATCCGCGCCAATTCTTCTTTGCGTGCGCTATCATTGAGGACATCCACCTGCGTGCTGACCTGTTTTGCGCCACTCTTACGAATGAACAGATGATGCTGCGCCAGTGCCGCGACTTGCGGTGCATGCGTCACCACCAGCACTTGGGTCGATTTGGCAAGCAGTTTCAGGCGCACGCCCATCGCCTCGGCCACCGCACCGCCGGTGCCCGTATCAATCTCATCGAAAATCGAAGTGGTTGCCCCACCCGCATGCAGCACCACTTTCATGGCCAGAAGCAGGCGCGATAATTCCCCGCCCGAGGCAACCTTATTCAGCGTGCCAAAGGGCATGCCGGTGTTAGTCGCCACCTCGAAACTCACCTGATGCATGCCGCCAGCACCCCAGCTTTGCTGCGGCAATTCGCTTTGCACCACGCGCAGCTGCGTTCTGGCCATCATCAACGCCTTGAGCTCTTTCACCACGGCCTTGCACATGCGCTCACCAGCCTTTTCACGCGCTGCAAACAGTGCCGCCGATGCGGCACGATACTCTTTTTCTGCTACGTTCAGGGCTTTGGTTGCGGCGGCATTCTCCGCCACCAGGTTGGTCAGCGTGTTCATTTTTGTGCGTGCATCTGCCAAAAGCTCGGGCAGCAAGGCCACTGCTACATTATATTTTCGCGCTGCACCGCGCAACGCATGCAGGCGGTCTTCCGCCGCTTCGAGTGCCGCAGGGTCGAGGCTTGCAGCATCAATCGCGCGCTCAATCGCCACGCTCACTTCTTCCACCACGCTTTCGGCAGTGGCGAGCTGCTCGCTCACTTCCGGTGCAAGCACACTGGTTTTACTAAGCAGCTTTGCCGCTTGGCGCAGCTGAAGCGCCGCGCCGCCCTCTTCTGTCAGTAACTGCAACGCGGCCTCAAGCCCCGCGAGCGATTGCCGCGCATCCGCCGCGGTTTTGCGCTGCGCCACAAGCGCTTCTTCCTCGCCCGGCTCGGGGGCAAGCGCACCCAGTTCTTCAACCGTTTGCTTCAGCCAAGCCTCGTCGCGCGCGGCCTGTTCGGCACGCGCGGAAAGGGCTTCAAGCGCATGCACCGCCTGCTTCCATTGCGTGTAGGCCTCGGCAGTTTTCATCACCAGCGATGCATGCCCCGCATAGGCATCCAGCACATCGCGGTGGGTCTTGCTATCAAGCAACCCACGTTGGTCATGTTGGCCATGGCGCGCCACCAATAGCTCACCAAAGCGCTTCAGCGCCGTTACACTCACTGGCGCATCATTAATGAACGCGCGGCTCTTTCCATCCGCCGTAAGGCTACGCCGCAGCAGCAGCGTATCCGCTGGCTCAAGCTCGAGTTCTTCCAGCAATGCGCGCACCGCACCATTGCCGGCAACCTCAAATTCAGCACTCACACTGGCCTGCGTTTCGCCCGTGCGCACAAGCCCTGCATCCGAGCGTTCACCGAGCACGAGCCCGAGCGCATCAAGCAGAATGGATTTGCCCGCCCCCGTCTCGCCCGTAAGCACATTGAGCCCTTCAGCAAAGGCAATATCACAGCTTTTAAGCAGCAGGATGTTACGAATGGAAAGATGCGTCAGCATGGCCGACCTATAATTTCATATAGTTTTGCAGGAAGGATTTTTTCTCTTCCGGCGAGAGATTCCCCTGCAACATTTCATAGCTGTATTTATACCAATCCGAGCCCGGCTGGTTATAGCCAAGCACGGCCGCGTATTTTTTCGCTTCCGGCAACACCCCAAGGCGCAAATAGGCCTCCACCAAGCGGTGCAGCGCTTCGGGGGTGTGGCTGGTGGTTTGGTAGTGATCGATGACATATTTGAAGCGCTTGATGGCAGCACTGTAATCCATCCGCTTAAGGTAATAGCGGCCCACTTCCATCTCCTTGCCAGCAAGGTGGTCTTCCGTCAGGTCGTATTTGATTTTGGCGTCGCGCGCATAGTCGCTATCAGGAAAGCGCTCAATAACGTCTTTCAGTGCGGTGCGCGCCTGCTCGGTCGCTTTCTGGTCGCGCCCCACATCAGAAATCTGGGTGTAGTAGGTAAGCGCGGTGAGATAGTACGCATACGCTGCGCTTGGGTGCGTCGGGTGCAGCTTCACGAAGCGGTCGAGAATGACAATCGCATCATCGAACTGCCCGCCACGATAGGCGGAATAGGCCGCCATGATTTGCGCGCGCGCCGCCCATTCCGAGAAGGGGTGCTGGCGCTCCACTTCCTCAAATTGCTCGATCGCCGGCTTGAATGCTTTACGATTAAAGGTCTCAAACGCCTTGTCATACAGCGCCTCAACCGTCTCATTTTTTTCATCAATCAATGTGCTTTGTTCGGCTGGTTTGGCAAGCGCATCATCATCGGCTTCGCTCCCACCACAGGCGCTAAGCATTGCCAGCATCATCAGGGCGCAAACCCGCGCCGCGCGCGAAAATCTCTGTTGTCCAAATTCCATGGATTCCTTATAGCAGCGTGGGGAACATGTGCAACAGACGGATGCAGGGGAAACACCATCATGAACAAGAAACTATCAAGTACCAGCCGCATTCGCCTGCGCGAACTTGCGCCCACTGAAATGGGCCTCATGTATCCTTTGATGAAGCTCAACAAACCATCCCTGACCAAGGCGCGCTTTGAGCATTATCTGCGCGATATGCTGCCCTTTGGCTATTCAGCCGTGGCCGCCTTTGATGGCGAGCAGATGGTCGGCATCAGCGGCTTTTGGCTGCGTTCGCGCTTCTGGTGTGGGCGCCAGTTGGATATCGATAATTTCTTCGTTCATCCCGATTACCGCGCGCGGGGGATTGGCAAAAAGCTGGTGGCATGGCTTGAAAAGCGAGCGATTGCCGAGAAATGCGAACTAATTGTGCTCGATACCTATGCGGATTATTTCCTCGCCCAGCGCTTCTATCATCGCGAGGGGTTCATCGCCACTGGCAGCCATTTCACCAAAGTTCCAGGAAGTAACGTGCCCTTCAGCCGGGGCTAGGCCGAAAGCTGCTCGTCCATCATCGGCCGTTCCACCAGCATCGCCACATCCACTTCATCACCACCGGCCATGCGGTAGTTGCTCGCATCCGCGAACAAGGCGCGCAGCAGCTTGTTGTTGATGCCATGGCCTGGACGGCTGGTCACCACTTCGCCTTGAATCATCGCGCCAGCGAGAAAAAAATCGCCCACGCAATCAAGCGCCTTGTGGCGAACAAACTCGTCGGCGTAACGCAAGCCACCTTCGTTGAGGATGTCGTCCTCACCGATCACAATCGCATTGTGCAGCGAGCCACCAAGCGCCAGTCCCATGCTGCGCATTTTTTCTACATCTTGCGCAAAACCAAAGGTGCGCGCGCGTGCGAGTGATTGTTTGAAGGTCGTCTCCGAAAAATCATAGCGCGCTTTTTGGGTGGCAATCAACGGGTGCTTGAACGCAATTTCGACCTCAAGCACAAACGCATCACTTGGTTTGAGCGTTGCTACTGACAGCCCTTCTTCGACACAAATTTCCTTCAGCACTTCCACAACCCGACGCGAGGCGCGTTGCTGCACGCGACCTGCACATTCAAGCAAAAAGGTGAAGGGCTCGCTCGAGCCGTCCATGATTGGCACTTCTGGCCCATCCATCTCGATGCGCGCGTTGTCAATCCCAGCGCCCCAGATGGCCGCCATCAAATGCTCAATGGTGGAAACACTCACGCCATGCTTGTTGGCAATCGTGGTGCCAAGTGTGATTTCGCGCACCGCGTCATACGTTGCAGGCACCACATTATGCGGCTGTTCAATATCCTTGCGCACGAACACAATCCCCGTGTTCGGGCCTGCTGGGCGAATCACCATGTTGACCATATCGCCGCTATGCAGCGATACCCCAACGCAGCTTACCTCCGCGGCAACGGTGTGTTGGCAAAGCATTGCATCCGTGAGTGAGGATTCCATGAGTGTGCACCTTGTCAATTTTGATTTTGATGATGCACCATACGTCGATTACATGCAGGGTTACAATTCACGCTTTGTAACGCTTTGTTACAGAAGCTATGTGACCCGCTTACTGAAGCTAAATAAAAATTTAGACGGCAACCCGCCTGAAATGAACCAGGAAAACAGGTCTGGCCGCTGATAGCAATGCGCACAGGCTTGAAACGCCTGAAACCAGCCTTATCAACAGCTAGGAAGGCTAGTTTGCCTGACGACGCAGGAACGCGGGGATGTCATAGAACTCATCCTCATCCCCCGCACTTGGTGTGCTTTCACGCACCTCGGGCTTGCGCTCATTCACCGGCGCGATCGCGCTGGCTGCCATGCGGGGATTCGCGGCAGGGCGACTTGCACTGCTGCTACCCGTGATGCTTTTACCCACATTAGCAAGGCGATTGAACAAGCTCTTGCCCGATGCTGGCGCAGCATCCGCATCGCTTTCTGCGTCACCCTCAAGTTCAGGCGCATGGTTAGAGAACAATGTGCGCTGTTGCGGCACTTCCGCACGCGGGCTGATGAATAACGGGCCCGCATCCACCGAGGCTGCAACGGCTGGGCGGCTTGCGGCTGTTGCAGCAATGCGCATTGCCGTCTCCAGCTGCGAGGGGGCTGCTTGCGCAACTACTTCCTGCACTTCACGCTGCACAGGTTGCGGCGCCGCTACTTCGTCAATCACGCGAATGACGGGCTGTGGTGCCGCCGCACGCGGCGCCGCCTGACGCGCCGCCTCAGCAACGGTCGAGGTGCCGGACTGGCGCACGATTTCAGCCGCCGTGCGCTCGCGCGGTGCCGCAACCATGGTTTCCTTGCGCGGCGCCGACTGCGGCGATGGCGCGCCGCCGAATGGCTTACGCGCCGCTTGCGCAGCAGCCGTCGTAATATCTTGGCTTGGCGGCAGCATGGTCAGTTGGTCTGCATCAATACCGGTGGCGACCACCGACACGCGCATCTTACCGGCCATGGCATCGCTGAAGGTCGAACCGAAAATGATGTTGGCTTCAGGGTCCACCTCGTCGCGGATGCGGTTCATCGCCTCATCGACTTCAAAGAGCGACAGATCCGTACCACCGGTGATGTTCACCAGCACTGCGCGCGCACCTTTGAGCGACACATCATCAAGCAGCGGGTTGCTGATCGCTGCTTCCGCCGCCTGCAATGCACGTTGGTCGCCGGTGGCTTCCCCGGTGCCCATCATCGCTTTGCCCATCTCGCCCATCACTGCGCGAATATCGGCGAAGTCGAGATTCACAAGGCCTGGCTTCACAATCAAATCCGTCACGCCACGCACGCCCGAGTGCAGCACTTCATCCGCCAAGCGGAAGGCTTCCGCCCAGCCGGTTTTCTCATTCGCAATGCGGAACAGGTTCTGGTTTGGCACCACAATCAATGTATCGACATATTGTTGCAATTCACGAATGCCCGCTTCGGCGAGGCGCATGCGGTGCGGCCCTTCGAACGAGAACGGTTTAGTAACGACACCAACGGTCAGAATCCCCTGCTCTTTGGCAATGCGCGCAATCACTGGCGCGGCACCCGTGCCCGTGCCGCCACCCATCCCGGCGGTGATGAACAGCATGTTGCTGCCTTGAATTGCATCGGCGATTTCATCGCCCGCTTCTTCGGCAGCGGAATGGCCAACCGGCGGCTTTGCCCCAGCGCCCAAGCCACGCGTCACCGTCATGCCGAGCTGAATGATGCGGTCCGTCTGCGCCGATTCAAGCGCCTGCGCATCCGTGTTCGCGATCACAAAATCCACACCCTCAAGGTTCGAGGCGATCATGTTGTTGACCGCATTGCCACCCGCACCGCCCACACCAATCACGGTGATTTTCGGACGCAACGTATCGATATGCGAGGGAAGGTGAAGATTAATGGTCATAGATCCTCCAAGAGCCGCGGGTATGCGCGGGTGCGTAACGTTTTTTAGATGCACTTGCCGGAGTTTATATTGCGGTAGCCCGCTGTTTTGAGACACTATAGGTAGTGGTTTTCGTGATGTAAAGCGCAAGTTTAATAAAAAGTAAGGCTGTGAATGTCTTTCATTCAGCAAGGCAGCAAACCGTGCATCGCTTTGAAATGAGTGAAATCCGTCAGGCCAAGGTAGCAACCGATGCTATTGAGAACCAGCGCGCATTTTTTCACTTATTGAGATTAGTCCGTGCGTAGCGTAAGCGAGCCCGCAGGGAGGGGGCAATCGAAGCGTAGGGGGCGATGCCACCTTCAATCAATCTATAGCTAAAAATTCTCTTTGAACCAATTCACGATGCGCTCGGGCAGCCACCCTTTGCGTGCCGCGCTGGCGGTGAGAATTTCTTCTTCCCATGGGCGCTTTTGCACATAATGCAACATACCAATCACCGTTGCAAATGCAGGGCCCGAAACCGCTTCCGCCAACCCCGCAATCGGCATCGGTTTGCCTTTGCGCACTTGTTTGCCCAGCATGCGCTCGGCCAAATCACTCACCGCAATCATCTGGCTTGCGCCACCCGTAATCACGCAGCGGCGCCCAGCGATTTTATCCACCCCCGCTGCTTCAAGCTTGCTACGGATCATCTCAAAAATTTCTTCCATGCGTGGGCGAATCACCCCAACGAGCATCGCGCGTGGCATGGTGGTTGGCTCGTCGTCATCCTCGCGCTCACCCAGCTGCGGCACATCGATCATCACTTCCGAATCCTTGACCGAATTCACCGCACTGCCATGCAGCGTTTTCAAGCGTTCGGCATGGTGCAGGCTGGTTGAAAGCCCTTGCGCAATATCATTGGTGACATGGTTGCCGCCAACTGGAATCGCATCCGAATAAATATTGCGCCCGCCTAGGAACACCGAAAAGCTGGTGGTACCGCCGCCCATGTCAATGAGTGTCACACCCAGATCCATCTCGTCCTGCTCGAGCACGGAAAGCGCGCTCGCATGACACGCCATCACATGATCGGAGATATTGAGATGCGCCCGGCCAATACATTGTGCCACATTTTTTAAATACTGTTCGCGCGCCGTGATCACCTGCAAATCGGCACCCAGCTTTTTGCCGATCATGCCACGCGGGTCGCGAAGCCCACGCACACCATCGAGCGTGTAATGCGCCGGGAAACAATGAAGGATACCCACATCCTCCGCGCTCAAGCTCGCGCAGCCTTCATAAATAATATCCGCTACATCCTGATCGCTCACGCCATCAGCCAGCACATCGAGTTCGACCGACACATGGCGCGATTTCAGGCTCGTGCCATTGGCACTGACGAGAATATTCTCAATCGTCACCCCGGCCATTTGCTCAGCCGCGTGCACCGCAGCGGTGATAGAGGTGCCCGCTTCCGCAATGTCCACAATCACGCCGGATTTGATACCTTTGGCCAGTTGGTGGCCAACCCCGGTCACCGCAAATTCGCCCTCTTCCGACGTGGTCGCAATCAGGCACACCACTTTGGTGGTGCCAATATCCAGCACCGCAATCGGGCCTTGGCGGTTCGGGCTTGCTTTACGCATTACACGTCAACTCCTCTATTCCTGTTCTTAGCAACCAAGCACAACGGCATCATGTTTCGCGCGCCGTGGTCAAGGTAATCGGATTTTGTTTTTGCTCAAGCGGCATGATGAATACACGGTCCTCGACGCGCATGTCCACACTGCGAATGGCTTTATTTAACAGCGATTCTTTTTGCACCAGCCCCGCAAAGCGCTCCCACGCCATACGCGGATTATTTTCCGGCAGCATCACCACAATATCGCGCATCAACTGAATATTCCAACGACGCTCGCCGACGCGCACTGCCGCCACCACATCGGGCTTTAAGCCCGGTGTCGCCTCAAGCATGGCCAGCAATTCGCCAACATGCTTTGGCGCATCCGCCCCCACCACAATCGGCAGCGCCGATGGGTTACCATATTTTTCACGCGCCAGCACCTTGCCATCCGCATCGATCAGCGCTTGTTTGCCATCCTGCTGCCACCATGCTACGGGCGTGCGCTCGGTAATGGTGACCTGAAGTTCGCTTGGTAGCACCCGCGCGATATGCACGGATTTCACTTCCGCAATCTCCATCAGGCGGGTTTTCATTTCCGTAAGCGATAACGCTAAAATCGGATCACCCTGCGTAATACCCAGTGCAGATTTAATCGCTGCCACATCCGCATGTTTGCGTCCATTCAGCGTCACCTGGTCAAGTCGAAACCCAACCGATGCCGTGCGTTGCCAAAAGCTTGCTTCGCTTTTCGCCAAGGCTTCCTGGAACTTGCCTGTATGCACCAACCACCAGCTGCCAATCGCGCCATAGGCCAAAAGCGCAACACCCCCCACCATGAACACGCGGCGCTTGAGATGTGCACGGCGCTGCTTGGCTTTTTTGCGGCCAAAATCCGCCACCGCCTGTGCACGCGTCACATTGCCTTGCTTCACTTTCACGCGCGCGCGACTAGTCATGAATCAAGCCTCGCCGTAGCTAGAATTTTCGCAACAAGCGTATTAAAATCAATCCCTACATAGGCCGCAAGCTCGGGGCTGAGCGACATCGGCGTCATCCCCGGCTGGGTGTTTGTTTCTAAAATATACACCTTACCATCGCCGTTCTCATCCCAGCGGAAATCCGAACGCGTGAGGCTGCGGCAGCCAAGCGCGCGGTGTGCGGCAAGCGCTGCGGCCATCACCTCGTCGTAAATGGCTTGAGGCAATTGCGCCGGGCAAATATGCACACTGCCACCGGCAGTATATTTATTTTCATAATCATAAAAGCCGTTAGGAATCGTAATTTCCGTCACCCCAAGCGGCACATCATCAAGCACCGCACAGGTCAGCTCGCGCCCGGGAATATACTGCTCAACGAGCACCGTCTCGCCATAGGGCCAGTTCTCACGCGTGAAGAAGAAATTATCTTTCTCGAATACCAACTTCACGCCGACACTCGAGCCTTCATTGGCGGGCTTGACCACATACGGGCGCGGCATCACATCGCGCCCCATCAGCTCTTCTTTTTTCGCAACAATTCCCTTCGCGCAGCGGATGCCGGCTTTTTCAAAAATCACTTTGGCCATGGGCTTATCCATCGCCAATGCCGAGGCAAGCACCCCAGAATGGGTGTAGGGAATCTTCAACAGTTCAAGCACGCCTTGAATACAGCCATCTTCACCATAACGGCCATGAAGTGCATTGAACACCACATCAGGTTTTGCACGCGCCAAATCCTCGGCGATGCTCGCTGAAACATCAATCGCCACCACCGTGTGGCCAAGCGCGAGCAACGCCTTTTCCACGGCCGCGCCACTGGTGAGCGAGACTTCGCGTTCGGCTGATAATCCACCTTTTAAAACGGCAACATGCATGGCGTGCGTCATCCTGAAAATGAAACAGTAAGTCGATTGCTGCCGATGCGATGATTTTTTTGTTGATGAAACCTTAGCGCAATCACGCGGGGGATGCAATGGGTATACGAGCGCTACCATCAGAAACCTTTTCTGGCACAAAAGCGCGCAGGAATGGGTACCGAAACCATGAGTGTACATATTAGTACACGACGTGGTTGAGGGGGGAGCCATTCCAAGCAGATTTAAAGTCAGAAAAGGTTTATGATGCAGCGCTGCCGATGCGTTTAATTTCCCATCTAAGTTCAACCCCCGAGTGTGCAAGCACCCGTGCGCGCACTTCTTCGCCCAGCGTCTCTAAATCCTTGGCGGTGGCGTTGCCAGTGTTGATCATAAAATTGCAATGCAGTTCGCTCATTTGCGCCCCCCCAATCGTCAAGCCACGGCAGCCTGCCGCATCAATGAGTTGCCAGGCCTTGTGGCCTTCGGGGTTAGCGAACGTGCTGCCCCCCGTGCGTTCACGGATCGGCTGTGTGGCCTCCCGTTTTTGCTGAATTTCGGCAATGCGCGCGTCAATCGCCGCAGGGGCATCGCTCGTGGTAGCAAACCATGCGCGGGTAAAAATCAGGCCTTTTGGGCCACCATAATGGCGGTAACTATACTTCATTTCGGCCGCCATTAATTCGAGTATCTCACCCTCGCGCGTCACTGCTTCGGCTTTGATGAGCACATCCTTCACCTCGCGCCCATAGGCGCCTGCATTCATGGCCAGTGCGCCGCCGACCGTGCCCGGAATGCCACTCATGAATTCAAGCCCGGCGCGGCCATGGCTGGCCGCAACACGCGCAAGGTTGAGGTCGAGCATCGCCGCGCCCGCAACCATCACCTCGCCCTCAAGCATCGCTTCATTAAACACCCGGCCAAGGCGAATCACTACCCCGCGAATGCCGCCATCGCGCACAATCAGGTTACTGCCCACGCCGATGACCGTGACCGGCAAATCCGCAGGCTTTTGCTTCATGAAATGCGCCAAATCGGCAGCATCTTCGGGCTTGAACAATACCTCTGCTGGCCCGCCCACGCCAAACCAGTTGGTTTTGCTCAGCGGCGCATCAAAGCGGTATTGCCCGCGCACGTTGGGAAGATCGAAATTCATTGTGTCATTGCGAGCGCATAGCGAAGCAATCCATCTTGGCCACACAAAGAAAGGTGGATTGCCGCGTCGCGTCGCTCCTCGCAATGACGACGTTGATAAATATGTGTCACGCTACGCACGCTCTTTTACTTTTGCCGCAATCAGTGGTTCAAGTTCCTTAGGCAAACTTGCCGCCCATTTGCTGATGCTGCCTGCCCCCAAACAAATCACAAAATCATTGGGCTGAGCAATGCTGGCAACAACGCCCGCCAATGCTTTTTCGCTTTCAAGCGGCAGCACATGCTTATGCCCATGGTTGCGAATGCCTTCCACCAGCGCATCACGGTTCGCACCCTCGATTGGGTCTTCCCCAGCGGTATAGACATCGGTCACAATCACGGTGTCCGCATCCGAGAAACAGGTGCAAAAATCGCTAAACAGGCTAGCAAGGCGGGTATAGCGATGCGGCTGCACCACCGCAATCACACGCCCGCCCTTCGCTTCCACCGCTTGGCGCGCACTGCTCAACGTCGCAGCAATTTCCACGGGGTGGTGGCCATAATCATCAATCACGGTGATACCATTCACCTCACCCGTTTTGGTGAAGCGGCGCTTCACGCCCTCAAACGCATTCAGCGCTTTTAAAATATTCGCATCATCAATCCCCACCTCGCGCGCGACTGCAATCGCCGCCAGTGCGTTGCGCACATTATGCATGCCATACATCGGCAGTGCCACATCCTTCATCACCTGCGGCGCACCGCTGCTACGGTCGAGCACCTCGACATCGAACAGCTGCCCACCCGATACCTGGCGAATATTCACCGCGCGCACATCCGCCTGCGGGCTGGTGCCATAGGAAATCATGCGCCGGTCGAATACCTTCGCCATCAGGGCCTGCACCTCAGGGTGGTCGGCGCATAGCACGCCAAAGCCATAGAACGGCAGTTGTGTGATGAACTGGTGAAACGCCCCCTTGAGGTTCTCAAAATTCCCGTAATGATCGAGGTGCTCGGGGTCGATATTCGTCACCACCGCGATGGTGGAGGGAATGCGAATAAAGGTGCCGTCGCTCTCATCCGCCTCGACCACCATCCACTCGCCTTCGCCCAAAATCGCATTGGTGCCATAGGCGTTGATGATACCACCGTTGATCACCGTGGGCTTCTTCCCCGCCGACATGAGCAGCGTGGAAATCAGCGAGGTCGTCGTGGTTTTGCCATGTGTGCCCGCAATGGAAATGGTGGCCTTGAGGCGCATCAGTTCCGCCAGCATTTCTGCCCTGCGCACCACGGGTATGCGTTGTGCGCGCGCTTCCACCACCTCGGGGTTATCGGCTTTCACCGCGCTTGAAATCACCAGCACCGCAGCACCTTGAATGTTACTCGCCTGGTGCGGGCCGATGACCACCTTGATACCATTTTTACGCAAGCGCTCGACGGTGTAATTATCCGCCAAATCCGAACCCTGAACCTGATAGCCAAGGTTGTGCAGCACCTCGGCAATCCCGCTCATGCCAATGCCACCAATGCCCACAAAATGCAGCATGCCCACATCAAGTGGCATGTGGTTACCAAGGCTGAATGCGCGAATATGTTTCTTGATCATAGTGGCCTCATTATCCGTTAATTACCACATCCGCTAACGCCTCAGCGGCGTGCACATTGGCAAGCTGGCGCATGGCCATGGACGCCGGCGTCAAGCGGCGCGGCATGCGCATCAAGGTCTCAAGTTTCGTGGCCAGCGCTTCGGGTGTGAAGGCCTGCTGGGTCACCACCCAACCGGCCTGGGTGTCTTCAATCGCCTGCGCGTTGTAATATTGATGGTTATCCGTCGCAATCGGCAGTGGCACTAAAATCGCTGGTTTGCCAGCCACCATCAACTCGGCCACTGTGCTTGCCCCCGCCCGGCAAATGACGAGGTGCGCGGCGGCAAGCCGTGCCGCCACATCCGCAAAGAATGGCGCAATATCCACCTGCATGTGAAGTGCCTGATATTTCGCGCGTACTGCATCGATCTCTGCAGCACGGCATTGCTGGTCAAGGCGAATGCGGGCGCGTAACTCGGGTGGCAATTGGCCAAGCGCTTGCGGAATCACCTCACTGAACACGCTCGCGCCCTGGCTGCCACCAATCACGAGCACGCGTAAAAAACCATCCTCGGTCAATTCTGGGTAATCCACTTTTGCAATCGCACACACCGCCGCGCGCACGGGGTTACCCGTCACCACCACACGCGGGCCAGCCGCAGGCGGCAGTTTGCGTGTATCGGCATAGCTTGTCGCAATCGTTGCGCCATAGCGCGCCAGCAGGCGGTTCACACGCCCAAGCACGGAATTCTGCTCGTGAATAATCATCCGCTCGCGACGCAGGATGGAAGCAACCATGGTCGGGAACGAGGGATACCCCCCAAAGCCCACCACCGCGCGCGGCTTGAGGCGACGCAGCAGCATCCACGCTTGCAGCACACCGATGGAAATACCCATCAGATTCTTTATCTTGCGCAGCACCCCACCACCGAGCGACCCGGCACGGATGGTATGGATAGGGATCTGCCCAAGCACCCCTTCACCGCTCGTTTTATTATACTGATGGAAGCGATGATCCGTAATCAGGTGTGGCTCAAAGCCACGCGCGCGCAACACCTCGGCCAGCGCCACGGCGGGGAAGATATGCCCCCCGGTGCCCCCAGCCGCGAGAACGATTACGCGTGATGATGATTTGCTCATGCGCCGCATCCTGCTCGGCAGGCGCGCTTTAGGCAAGCATTTCGTTAGGTTTATTCAAGGTTGCTATCGCGGCACGTAGCGCGAGGGGATGTGGTTGCTGCGTTCTTGGCGTGGCGCACCGTAACGCTTGCGGGTCAGCGCCAACATCATACCCATACCGCCCGCCATCGCAATGAGCGATGAACCGCCATAGCTGAGGAACGGCAGTGTCATCCCCTTGGCAGGTAGCAAGCTCACCGCCACCCCCATATTAACGATGGATTGAATACCAAATTCGGCCAGCAACCCCGCCACCGCAATCATGCGGAAACTATCGGGCTCCTGCCCCATACGCAGAAAGCCACGCACCACAATCACCGCAAACAGCAGCACAATCAGCATGCAAAACAGCAGACCGAATTCCTCGCCCGCCACCGCAAAAATAAAGTCAGTATGCGAATCGGGGATATGCTGCTTCACCACCCCCTCGCCCGGCCCGCGGCCAAACCAGCCACCGCCTTTGAATGCCTCAAGCGATTTGGCGACCTGATAAGTATCGCCACTCGATGGGTCAAGGAAACGGTCGATGCGCGAGGCCACATGCGGCAGCGCGAAATAAGCAGCGATTACCCCGCCAATGCCCATCACCACCATGCCAATGACCCAGATGAACGAAATGCCCGCCAAAAATAGCTGCACCCCGAACATGCCGGTAATCGTTACCGTCATGCCAAAATCCGGCTGGATGATGAGCAAAAACGCCACCACTGCATAGGCGGCAATCGCAATCCGGTAGCTTGCAAAATGCGGGTGCGTCAGACGCCGCGAGAAAATCCAGGCCAGCACCACCGCAAAACAAGGCTTCATGAATTCCGAGGGCTGAATCGATAACCCACCAAACCGCAACCAGCGGATTGAGCCTTTATTCTCAAAGCCAATCAGCGGCAGCAGCAGCAGCAAAATAAAACTTACGGCAAAGCCAAGTAGCGCCAATTTACGAATGCGCGAAACATCCATCATCGAGACGATGACCATAACGAGTGCCGACACCCCCAAAAAAATCTGGTGGCGCGAGACAAAATAAAAATCCGTATAGCCAAGCCGCCGTGCAACGGGCGGGCTACCCGCAATGACCAGAAAGAAGCCGATACAGATCAGCGCCATCATGCAAAAAAAGCTGGTGCGATCGACCGTGAACCACCAGCGGCCAAGCGCCGAGGTGTTGCGCCTATCAAGCGGTTGCCGCATGGGTGCCCCCTGCTTTCAGCGCCTCAAAACATGCTACGAATGCTTTGCCCCGCACCTCAAAATTCGTAAACTGATCGAACGACGCACACGCCGGTGAGAGCAGCACCGCGGCCCCTTTTATCCCATCGCGCAACGCATCCGCACTGGCGGCAGCAAATGCCTTCTCCAGCGTACCGCAGGCGGTGGTTGCCACCTGCCCAGCAAGGGTTTTGGCAAAGTCATCGGCCGCCTCACCGATCGTGTAGGCATGACGCACTTTGGGGAAATATTTTGCCAGTGGTGCAATACCCCCCTCTTTTGCCACCCCACCAATAATCCAGTAAATATTATCGTAGGTCTTGAGCGCTTTTTCGGCTGCATCGGCATTCGTTGCCTTACTATCATTCACGAACTGAACGCCTGCAATTTCACCCAGCCACTCCATGCGGTGCGCAAGGCCCCCATAGGTCTGCATCGCGGCAATTATCGCGTCATGCTCGCAGTCATTCACCAGACACGCCGCATACGCCGCTGCGGCATTCTGCCAGTTATGCTCGCCTTGCAGCGATTTTACGCTGCGTATATCGCCCATCGCTTCGCGCAGACCAAAGCGATTATGCACCACCCCATGTGTTACAAACACCCCGTTTTGCATTGGCTTTTGCGCCGAGATGGGAATCACACATTGGCGCTTGCCAACAATTAGTTCACGGGCAATGGATTCACTCGTCGCGTCATCCACCCCAACAATCGCCACATCACTTTTTTGCATGCGATCAAAGATATGCTTCTTCGCAGCCACATAGTTTTCCATACTGCCATGATGGTCGAGATGGTCAGGGGAAATATTGAGAAAAACCGAGGTCTGGAAGCGCGTCGAGCGCACCAAATCGAGTTGGTAGGAAGACAGCTCCAGCACGTAAATACCATCTGCCTCGAGTGGGGCAAGCGCTAGTGCTGGCGTGCCAAGGTTGCCGCCCACTTCCACGCGCTTACCGCAGGCTTTTAGCACATGTGCAATCAGCGTGGTGGTGGTCGATTTACCATTCGTGCCGGTAATACAAACATAACGGGCGTTCGGCTGCGCGCGATACAGTAGTTCAATATCGCCGATGACTTCCACCCCCTGCTTTTGCGCCGCCAACACCGCAGGGTGGGTAAGGAAAATTCCGGGGCTCATCACCAGTGAGGCAAGCTGCGCATAATCCCATGATTCAACCGGTGAAATGGTAATGTTTGGGAATTCTTTTTGCGCCGCAATGCGCGAGTTCTCGCCGTCATCCCACGCCATCACCTTGGCGCCGCTGCCAAGCAAACGTTCAACCGTCGCGCGGCCGGATTTACCAAGCCCCACCACGCCAACTGATTTGCCCGCTATGTTTGGTATATTAATCATCACATCTTTCGTCGATGAACAGAGTAGGCTGGATGCTAGGAGTGCATGCCCTTGATGAGAACCGCAGCGTAGCAGCGCTACGTGAGGATTCACAGCGAGGGTCACGACAACGCAGACAGTCGGCTATGTTCATCGAATATTTCATTTAGCGAAGCTTCAAGGTGGATAGCCCAACCAGCGCCAGAATGACCGCCACAATCCAAAAGCGGATGACCACCGTGGGTTCCTTCCAGCCCAGTTTCTCGAAATGGTGGTGAATTGGCGCCATGCGGAACACCCGCTTACCCGTGAGCTTGAACGACGCCACCTGAATCATCACCGAAAGCGCCTCGACCACGAACAGCCCACCAATAATCGCGAGCACAATTTCATGTTTGGCAATCACCGCAATCATGCCCAGTGACCCACCAAAGGCCAGCGAGCCCGTATCACCCATGAACACCATCGCCGGCGGTGCGTTATACCACAAAAAGCCAAGGCCAGCGCCAATCATCGCCGCGCAAAACACCGCAAGCTCACCACTGCCGGGCACAAAATCAATATGCAGATAATTGGCATAGACCGCATTACCAACAAGATACGCAATCAGCCCAAAACACGCCGCTGCAATCATGATCGGCACAATCGCGAGCCCATCAAGTCCATCGGTCAGGTTCACCGCGTTCGAAGCGCCGACAAGCACGAGCATGACAAAGGGGAAGTAAAGCACGCCAAGATTGATGAGAAAATCCTTAACAAATGGCAGCGCCAAATGGTGGTTCAGCGTGTCAGGTGTCACCGCACTCACCCAAATTGCTGCACCAAGCGCAATGGAAAATTGGGCAACGAGCTTCTTTTTGCCCGACAGGCCTTTATGGTTTTTCTTCGAGACTTTCAGGTAATCATCGGCAAAGCCAATCGCGCCGTAGCCCAGCGTCACGAACAGCACCATCCAGACAAAGTGATTCGTAATGTCCGCCCAAAGCAGCGTTGAAATCGTCACCGCGAACAGCATCATCAGCCCGCCCATGGTCGGCGTGCCTTTTTTGGTCAACAGGTGCGATTCTGGGCCATCGCTTCGAATCGGCTGGCCGCCATGCTGGTTGTTGCGCAACCAGCGGATCATGCGCGGCCCGATGACGAAACTGATCACCAGCGCGGTGATAATTGCCCCGCCGCTACGAAATGTCAGGTAGCGAAACAGGTTGAAAAATGGAATATCGCCCGCAAGCGGGTAGAGTAAATTATACAGCATGAGATACCTTGAGGAAACGATGTGTGGTGGATGAAGTGCGCAGCGATGAAGTGGCGCAAGCGCAGCATAGACCAACTATGTGAGCATTGCGACGAAGCTTCATCGCAAGCAAATTCGCCGCCACGCATTGTTTAGTCATGGTATCCATCAGCGGTTCCCTTCAATCGCGTCGACCACCACATCCATGCGGCTGCCGCGCGATCCCTTTACTAGCACGAGGTCATTCATGCGCAAGGCCTCAACCACCATGGGTGCCAGCTCCCGGCTGGTGCGCGTGTAGGCCCCACGCATCCCCTCAGGCAAGGCCTGATACATTTTTTCCATGAAGGTGCCGGCGGCAAACACCAGGTCCATCTGGTTATTCACCAGTGTTGGCACCAGCCCCACATGTAAGTCCTCTGCTTGCTCCCCAAGCTCTAGCATATCACCCAGCACCACCACGGTGCGCACTGCTAGCGGGCTTGCATCACGCATTTCGGCCACCTTCTCAATCGCGCCCTTCATCGAGATTGGGCTTGCATTATAGGCATCATCAATCAAGCGCAGATTGCCACCCTTAAGGCTTAGTTTACGGATTTGGCCGCGTCCCTTAGGTTCACTGAACTGTTCAAGTGCCGCGGCTGATTTTGCAATATCCGCCGACAGCGCATCGACCACCCCAAGCACCGCGACGGACATCAGTGCCCAATGCTTGCCAATCGTGCCGATGCGATACGTCATCGATGTGCCGGCAATCATCGCCTCAATCACTGAATGCGTATCATCAATCGCATACTGCATCATGCGGCATAGGGCATTCTTGCCCGTACCAAACGATAGAATCCGGTCCATGCCCTTCGCTTGCGCGTGTTTCTTCAGGCGCTCGAAATGCGCATTATCGCTGTTCAGCACCGCCACCCCATGGCCTGCCATGCCATCAAAAATCGCTGCCTTCTCATCGGCAATCGCCTCGACGGATGGGAAATGCTCGATATGGACGGCGTCCACCGTCGTAATCAGCGATACATGGGGGCGCACCATCTGCGACAACGGGCTGATTTCACCCGCATGGTTCATGCCCATTTCAAGCACCGCGTAATCCGTATCAGCAGGCAGGTTGGCTAGGTTCAGTGGCACCCCGAGGTGGTTATTCAAATTCCCTTTGGTCGCATACACGTTACCCACGGGTGCAAGTGCTGCCGCGAGCATTTCTTTTGCCCCGGTTTTGCCGACACTACCCGTTACGCCAATGAATTTAGCGCGCGACCGACTCCGCGCCGCATGGCCCAATTGCTGCAGCGCTTTTTCCACATCCTTCACCACAATCAAACGTGCGGCATCCACCCCCGCAACTGGCTTGCTGACGAGCGCGCCGGCTGCCCCATTGGCCAGCGCCGAGGCCACATGCTCGTGCCCATCCACCTTGGCGCCGGGTAGCGCCACAAACAGTGCGCCGGGCTGCATGGTGCGAGTGTCAATGCTCACAGAGCTTGCACTCCAAACGCCCGTGCTCATGCCGTGGGTGGCGGTGATAATTTCTGCGGTGGTCCATAGGGCCTGGGTCATGCGGCAACTGCCTTTCTGATGTGGTCTGCATCGCTGAAGGGGTGAGTTTGATTGCCGATGATCTGGGTTGTTTCGTGGCCTTTGCCGGCGACGACCAGAACGTCGCCTGCTTGTAAATTCTGAATCGCGGTGACAATCGCGCGGTCGCGCCCGGCGACTTCGATAGCCCCTGTCGCCTTCGCCATAATGGCGGCGCGAATGGTTGCAGCATCTTCGCTGCGCGGGTTATCATCGGTCACCACCACATGGTCGGCAAACTGTGCGGCAACCGCGCCCATCTCGGGGCGTTTGCCAGCATCGCGGTCACCGCCACAGCCAAACACCACATGCAGGTGGCGGGCAGTGTGTGGGCGTAGGGTTTTTAAAATATTCTCTAAGGCTGCGGGCGTGTGCGCATAATCAATAAAAATTGGTGCGCCATGCTGTGCAGCAATTTTCTCGAGCCGCCCGGGCACACCGCGCAACAAAGGCAGCAATTTCACCAGCGACTCAACGCTCACACCTGCTGCTTGCAGCAAGCCAACGGCTGCGAGCATATTGCTCAGCTGAAATGCCCCATAAAGCGGTAGCGAAACCGCATGTGCTTGGCCATTGAGCAGAAGCTTTGCATCCAGTCCATTGGCATGCGGTGTGACGCTCACAATACGGTAATCTGCTGCTTCAGCCTTACCAAAAGAAATGACCTTAAGCCCGCGCGCTTTCGCAATCGTGTTCAGCGCATCGAACTTTGCATCGTCGCGATTGAAGACGGCAACGGAGCCCTTCGCCAGCACCGTATCAAACAGGCGCGCTTTTGCTGCAAAATATGCCTCCAGCGTGCCATGGTAATCGAGGTGATCACGCGTGAGGTTCGTGAACGCCCCAGCACAAAATTTCACGCCATCCGCACGTTTTTGGTCGAGCCCATGGCTCGAGGTTTCGATGGCCACCACCTTGGTTCCCGCTTCCGCCAGTTCGTGCAACATACGGTGCAGCAAAATGGGCTCGGGCGAGGTATTAATGCTTGGGTATTTACTATCCATTTCCGGTGAGTGGCTCCGTAGGCCAAGCGTGCCAATCGATGCGCCATGCAGCTGCGATAATTGCGCTAACTGGCGCACAAAATCGGCGGTGGATGTTTTGCCATCCGTACCCGTCACCGCCATGCAATATTCTGGCTGCTTGGGGTAAAATGCTGCAGCAAGGCTGCTCACCGCTGCGCGCATATCATCCACACGAATCACCGGCACCGTGGCGGCAACATCGCTGCGGCTTGTTGCCGCCATCAACACCGCGCTTGCCCCAGCGCGTAACGCATCGGGGATATAGGCAGCACCATCGGCATTCACGCCGGGCATTGCCACAAACAGCGCCCCAGGCACGACGGCACGCGAATCCGTTGTGATGCTATGGATTGCAACATTGCTATCGCCGTAAACAACGGCACTTGGAAATGCTGCAGCAATGAGACTAGAAAGAAGCGGCATGCACGGCCTCCTTCGTCTGTTTTGCTTCGCGCGCGACTTGCTGCGCTTTGACGCGCGCTTGCGCCCCTGCCCAATAGCGCTCTGCCATTTCATCGGGCGGGTTGAAGTTTGGCTGAAGCGCGAGCACCGGCCCCATGCGCTGCACCACGCGGCCCGCAACTGGGGCAGAGATCCAACCGCCCGTGGCAAAGCCATAGGTCGATTTATTGCCCTTGGGCTCATCCACCATCACAAGGATGGCATAGCGCGGATCTGAGGCCGGAAAGACACCAACGAATGACGCGACCTTCGCGTCTTTTTTATAAATTCCATTCGTGTTTTTCTCGGCCGTCCCGGTCTTACCGCCGACCGCATAGCCCATCGCATTCGCTGATTTTCCGGTGCCATGCAACACTACCAAGCGCAGCAAATCACGCACATCCGCTACGGTCGTCGGCGAAAGCACTTTCTTCCCAGCGGGCTTGTTTGCATTGCCGTCTTTCACCAGCGTCATGGGGTGAATGACACCGTCGCTGGCAATGCCCGCAATCGCGTTGATGAGATGCAGCGGCGAGACCGAAATACCATGCCCGTAGGATACCGTCATTGTCGTCAGCTCAGGCCAGCTGCGCGGAATGATTGGCTTAGCAAGCTCCGGCACTTCAAGCTTCACGGGCTCAAAAAGTCCGAGTGATTCAAGGAAGGCACGCTGGCGCTTGCCACCCAAATCGAGGGCCATTTTGGCAGTGCCGATATTACTCGAATAGGCAAAAATCTCAGGCACCGAGAGCCAGCGGCCTTCGGGGTGTGAATCCGTAATCGTGAAGCCCCCCATATGGATCGGGCGGCTGGCGTCATAGCCGCCTTTCATAGTCACCACGTTGTTTTCAAGCGCGCCCGCCATGGTGAAGGTCTTGAAGGTCGAGCCCATTTCATAAACGCCCAGCGTCGCGCGGTTAAAGCGCGCATCATCACTGGCACGGCCGGGCTGGTGCGGGTCAAACTCCGGCATACTGGTCATCGCCAGTACTTCGCCTGTAGCAATCTCAAGCACGACACCGACGCCGCCGACTGCCTGGAACTCACCAATCGCTTTGTTCAGCTCGTCACGCAGAATCGATTGGATGCGCAAATCTAGTGATAACGTCAGTGGGCCACTCGCCTCCGCGGATTGCAGCTTATCATCAAAATATTTTTCAATGCCGGCAAGCCCCTGATTATCGACGCCGACATAACCAATGCTATGCGAAAAGAGCCCGCCATACGGATAGACACGGCGCATATCCGCCTCGAAGAAAAGACCGGGTACGCCGAGATTGTTTACCTGCTCTTGCTGGCGTGGCGTCAGATGGCGCGCGAGATACATGAAGGTCGAATCCTTGCGCATCAGTTTCTCTTCAAACGATGCTGCCGTTTCATGCGTGAAAATTTTTGCCAAGCCTTCGGCCACCTCGCGCTCATGGCGAATGATCGTCGGGTTCGCTACCAGCGACGCGGTTTTAATCGAGGTCGCAAGCACCAAGCCATTACGGTCCACAATCTCGCGCCGAATCGTCTGCTGCGCTTCACCGATTTTTGAGACATCCACATCCTCATCACGGCCAATGAGCAGCTGCGGCTCATTCACCAGCCGCTTGAAGGGCAAATCCCCACCGCCCATGGTGCTCACCTCAAGCAAGCGCAGGCCCAACATCAAGAAGCACAGCGCAAAAAAGCTGGCGACCAGAATCAGCCGCGCGCGCGATTCGCCAAGGCCACGCACCTCGCGGTTTTCCACGCGGATGATGCGCGCAGGCGGCCGTTTTGAGGGAATGCGACGGAACTGACGCAACTATTCGCCCCCACGCTGATCGGATATTTCCTGCACCATTGGGCTGCGCGTCGTGGCTTCCTGCCCTGCATCCATTGCCACTGGCAGCACATTCACACGGTCAATCTGGCGGCTATCAATCGGCACCAGATCCAAGTGGCGATCTGCTAAGGCGCGCAAGCGCTCGGGCCGGTTGAGATAGGCCCATTCCGCGTTCAGCAGATGAAGCGATTCCTTCTCGTTCGCAAGCTGAGTTTTAAGCGTTGCAACGTCGCGCTGCACATCCTGCACCGCGTATTTGACAAGGTACAAACCGATCGCGAGTACCGCGACGCAGACCATGTGGATTAGCAGACGTATATTCATGGCACGAACTCCTATGCAGCAACATTGCTCGGACTCGCGGTGCGGGTTGCACAGCGCAGCTTTGCCGAGCGCGCTCTAGGATTCAAGCTCACCTCTTTTATCGATGGGGTGATGGCTTTAGCAGGCGTTAATTCAAAGGTAGTGGCGATGGTGTTTTGCTGCAGCATGAGCGCTTGAGGCGAGTGGCGCGAAGGTGCAGCATATTTATTGCTGCGCTGCAGCATGAACTGCTTCACGATGCGATCTTCAAGCGAATGGAACGTAACCACCACCAAGCGGCCACCGGGCTTGAGCAAACGCTCAGCGGCAGCAAGTGCCGCTTCAAGTTCGGCGAGCTCCTGATTGACCTCAATGCGCAGAGCCTGAAAGCTGCGCGTTGCCGGGTGGATTTTCATTTTTCCCGCACCGCGCACGCTGCCACGAATAATTTCAGCCAGCTGCACCGTGGTGGTGATGGGGGCAAGCGCACGTGCTGCCAGAATTGCGCGCGTAATGCGGCGCGCGTCATTCTCCTCGCCATAATCACGCAGGATCCGCACCAGATCAGCTTCGCCGTAGCCATTCACCACATCCGCGGCGGTCGGCCCCTGCCCACTCATGCGCATATCGAGCGGCGCCTCACGCTGGAATGAAAAGCCACGCGCATCCTCGTCAAACTGCATCGAGGACACGCCAATATCGAGCACGATGGCATCCACCGCCTCGATACCCACGGCCGCCAACGCTTCCACCATGTGCGAGAAGCGCTCGCCTAAGAATAAAAAATGCCCGGGATAATCCCGGGCAAGAGCATCGGCAAGTAACTGGACATTCGGATCACGGTCAAACGCGATCACGCGAGCGCTTGGGCTCAAATTCAACAAGGCACGGCTATAGCCGCCAGCACCAAAGGTGCCGTCCACCACCACGTCGCCCGCCTTGGGCGCAACGGCAGCCAACATTTCATCGCGCATTACCGGGATATGCAGATGCTCGTTCACGCCGCACCTCCATTCTCCGCTTTAAGGCTCAAGCGCTTCGCAAGCGCCAGCTCACGCATTTTCACTTCCTGTTTGGCAAACAGCTCTGGCGACCAGATCTCAAACGTCGCGCCCTTACCCACAAAAATCCCGACATTCGTGATATTCGCTTTTTTGAGCAGGTTTTCAGGAATCACCACACGGCCTTCACTGTCGAAGGCAAGCTGGGTCGAACCGCCGAGGATCGCCGTCGCGAATGCATCATGCTCCTCCGAGAACGGGTCGAGCATTTCAATGCGCGCATGCATTTTCTCGATGCGCTCCATGCCACAGGCCTCGATGCAGTCGTTGGTGAACGAGGCATAGGCAATCATGCCATTAAACTGCTGGGCGGCGAGCACGGCGCGAAAGGTCGGCGGCACCGAAACGCGCCCCTTTTTATCGATCTGCTTCTCGAAGGTTGAGAGAAACAACGCCATAGACCTTTATTTCCAATCGCCCCGTTTGTTGTTCACATGTATTTTTTCTATTTTTAAGAAAACTATTTATTTTAATCAGTAGCTTACAAAAATTGACAAAACATTCGTTCTAAATTTTTGTTTTTTACTAATTAAAATCAATTGTTTAAACAATCAGTTCATTTTGCTTTTCCAAAACTTCGCCAAACTCATTTTGGGTAGATTTGGATAAACTTGGAAACTATTGGGAGATTATGGGTAAAAGCCCCTTTCGTCAAGGGCGAATTTGGGCAAATGGCGGGGTGTGGATAGTGGGGATAAGTGATACATGCATGAGCAAAACTCACCGCGTATCCAATAGCGCGGGCACCACGCTAAAAACGGCTTATTGCTATGTTTTATAGGAATAAAGATGGAACGCCGCTGAGTTCGCTTATCTTAAAAAGCAGCGCTAAGATTGGCAGCTGGCACTGATTGTTTAAGGGCAACGCCCTAGCGCAGGCGCCCGTGGCTTGCAAACCCCGTTACAGCAGGACACGGCCCCGGACCAGCCTGCTCTTCGCAAGCTTCACCCCCGGTGACGGTGGCTGGGGGTGCCACAACTGGTGGGGTTGGGGCAGCGAGTGGCGCTTCCATCGTAGCGTTCTTTTGTGGAGGCGTTGGAATACCAGGCTGAAATACCATCCCAGTTCTTGCCTCAACACCATTGATCGTGGGCCAAATCTTCACAAAATCAGCCAAACTGGTTAGCGTGCGCGCGTCATTTACAGGGGCTGAAGAGGATGGAACGGAAGCGATAGTTGCAGTATCCGCTAACGCTGAGGCTGAAGAAAGAATTGGCGCACGCACCGTGTAATGCAGGTTGCCATCTTCATGATGCCTCGCGTTCCCCGATCGACCATAGACGCCAATGGTATCGCCCTGCGCTACCGATTGCCCAACCTGAACGGTCGATGACGCAAGATGCGCAAAACTATAGATTCTGCCATCCCGGCCGCCAATAAACACGGTATGCCCGGAAGCAGCGTCCCACTCACCAACGAATAAAACGCGGCCACTAACGGTTGCAACAACACCAACATCACGGCTCGGCAAGCTAGTCTGCGCGAACACGTCGATGGCATTATGCGGATAGATAATACCATTGGGCGCACGGCGCCGCGCTTCGACATCATCGCCCACCACAAGCGGGACATTGAGTGGGCTGATGGCTATCTCTGAACTGCTCGGTGTTGGCCCAATCTCTTGCTGCCACGCTGCAATCTCGGTCTCTATCGCCCGCGCATTCTGTTCGCGGGCAGCAACAAGGGCTCTGGCTCGTTCGTCAGGTGTTTGCATGTGCAGAATCTACCGCATCACGAATGCTATGAGTGTGACGATTCGATGAAGAATACCAGATGGCCTGTAAGCCGGGTTCTGTCCACGCTCGCGCGCTGGATGACTATTCATCTGCGCCACCCATTGCTGGGGGGCTCTAGCAACCTACCCGCCTGATCTTGGGGCGGAAAACCCCTAGTGAATGTCGCCACCCACGCGTCAGGCCTATTCGGTCTTGCTCCCGGTGAGGTTTGCCATGCCGTGCCTGTTACCAGTCACGCGGTGGGCTCTTACCCCACCGTTTCACCCTTACCGCGTCATTGCGAGCAATGACGGGTGGTCTGTTCTCTGTGGCACTATCTCTTGGCTTGCGCCAGGCGGGCGTTACCCGCCACCGTTTCCTTCGGAGCCCGGACTTTCCTCGCGGAGATAAATAGCCGCATCGGAGGCATTCCCCTCACCCGCAACATACATGTCCACGCAGTCATCCAGCCATCTGGTGGTAGTTATATACCCGAATATGCCATGATTGTCACACAATCTTCATACATCGGTGTTAATTTAACGACTAAGAGCGCCACGCAATTCAGCGAGAATAAAAATGAGACGCCATATTAATACGAATCAGCCAATCCCCTTGCCAGCATGGCTTAGTGCAACCGAGCAAAGCGAAACTCCGTTTAATATTCAGCGCTCGCCGGGCATTACGCGTACACGCGACGTGCTCGCCAAAAGGATACAATCCGAACCGCGGCTTTTAAAAGCAATCGAGTTTCTTCAAGAAAATATTGCGCCAGGATCGAAAGAATGGGGATTGGTACAAAAATTTTGCCGCGACGCATCTCGCCAATTATTGGAGTCACACGAATATTTCGTGAATTCCAACCACTGCGATATTGAGCGTAATTTGCTCATCCTTGGCGCTTACGCCCAAGATAATTCGTTTAGTCCGTTCTTTCAACACCATCGCCAGATGCTAACGGATGAACATAACCTGTTACATATCGATAGCACTGAAAAAATGAAGTACGCTGAGGCGATTCACGCCGTGTTGCCAATCGTAGCCGCGATTCAGCCGCGCGTTGCCGTCGCATTTGCTGATAGCATCTACCGCTCACAACTCTACATCGGCGACAGTGCTGCAGTCGAGGCAACATACGAAGATATTGCTCGCAATCATCCCTCCCTTATTTTAAATGCGCGCATAGAAAAGCGGCCGAAATCGAATGAAGAATCCCAAGGCCTTTTTGGCATCTTCCCCAATCGCGACCGTATTTTCGCGATTGCACAAGATGCTTACAAGAATCATGCGCCCGCAACCCCGTTGGAGGAATCATGGGCAGCAACGATTGATGGACAAAACCGATTGGTTAGCGACGTAACGTTTGAAACGCCGAGCGCTTACAGATAGCCACACTACACACCCAATCATGTATTGCTAACGGCCCTACTTGGTGGGCATCAGCTCCAGCATCACCTCATTGCGGCGCAGGAATGGCAAGGTCCATGGCGGATCATAGAATGCCAGCACCGGCTCACCGCGGGTGCGTAATTTATTTGCCTTCACATAATCGTTCAGCAACGCACTATGCGTGGCGATATTCTCGTCGCCCGTGCTGCCGGAAAAACGAATCGCCACCATTTTTCTGCCTGCTACTTTTTTGATTTTCACTTCAGGGTTCACGGGCTTGGGCAAGGTTTCAAGGGTGTATTCAGGCGGCATGATGAATTGTACCTTCCATGCCTTGCCGTCGCCTTTACCTTGTTGAATCACGGGTGCGGTCATCGCAATGCTCTCGCCTTCTTTTTTCGCGTCGGCCTGCTGGATCACCGGTGCCGTCATCGCGATCTTCGCGTTGGGCTCATTGTTGCCAAAAATATAATCCGCAATCAGGCGGAAGCCTTTGCTAATCGCCTCTTTGCGCTCGCCCGTCACTTCCACTTCCGCCGCAATTACCGGCGCGTAGTCACGCACCTCAATGCCGTTCTCGGCCTTGGTTGCGGTAAATGCCGGCTCGTCATACTGGCCCATATTACACCCCGATAACATCACAAGTGGCACGGCAATCGCCGTCAGTGCAGCGCTGTAAAGCAAACGTTTTTTCAATCGTTTCATACGTTCTCTCGTGGGGTAGCATCCGTGATGCGGTGACTGTTGTGTTTCTGGTAACAGATAGGCTCGAACACGCATCATGCAATAGCATGCTGTACATTCCTCATCAATTCCTTATATCTAAGGCATGTCACACATCAGGAGGGTACCATGAACAAAATTCTTTCTGTCGTTTATCACAGTGGCTATGGCCACACCGCCAAGGTAGCGCAAGCCGTCGCGAATGGCGCTAGCATTGATGGCATCACCGTCAACCTGCTCAAGGCCGACGCGCTGACAGACGCCGATTGGGCAACGCTCGATGGCTCGCACGCCATCATCTTTGGTGCGCCAACCTACATGGGCGGTGTTTCGGCACAGTTCAAAACCTTCATCGATGCCACCTCCAAGCGCTGGTTCACCCTCGCCTGGAAAGATAAAATCAGTGCGGGCTTCACTAACTCCGGCGGATACTCGGGCGATAAGCTCGCCAGCCTCCAACAGCTGATGATTCTCGCCATGCAACATGGCATGATCTGGGTGGGGCAGGCCGAGCCCGGGCCGCAGCTGAGCGGTACGGAAGTAGCGTCCATCGAATCCATCAATCGCTTGGGCAGTAATTCGGGGCTGATGACACAATCAAATAACAAAGCGCCTGCCGATATCGCACCGCCCGCGGGCGACCTTGAAACGGCACGCCTATTTGGTAAACGCGTCGCGGAAGTAACAAAGCGCTTCGCTTAAACCATGCCGTGAAGCGCGGCCAGCAAGCCTGCGCATTCATCATCCCATGTGCCGTCAATATTGCCGGGCCGGTAATGGCGCTGAAAGGCGATAACACATTGCTCGGTTTTAACCCCATAATCGCCATCGAGCTTCAGGCCATAGCCCCAGTTATTGAGCGCCGTTTGTAGGCGTATTACTTGCTTGCCGTTATCGCCGCGCGCAAGCGCGCTGCCAAGCATAGGCCTTGCCGCAAACGGAAATAGCCCGACCGCCGCACGCGCAAGCCGTGGCCAGTCGAACAGTTCGCCGGGGTCCATTTTACGCAAGAACGCCACATCCGAATGACCCACGACATTGCGTGGCGCAATGGGGTGACGCGCCAGAATACCGTGGCATAATTCAATGAGCGCCTGCATCTGCAGTTCCGGAAACGCGCGGTAGCCATTGCTATGGCCGGGGTTGACCACCTCAATCCCTATCGAGCGGCCATTGATGTTGCTGTGCCCCCGCCAATAGGATTCCCCCGCGTGCCAGGCGCGCTTTTCCTCATCCACCAGCTGATAGACCTCGCCATCTTCCTCAACCACATAATGTGCCGATACCCGCGATTCTGCGCTGCATAAATGGGCGATGGCCGCCTCGCCGCTCTGCATATCGGTATAATGCAGTACCAGCATATCGATGATGCCATCCTTGCGGTCATCGAAGTTTGGCGATCGGCGAGTCAGATTCATGATTAAATGCCTAGTTGTGAGCGGGCTAGTGCCTAGCATACACCAGCAAGCAGGCACAAGCTACTAATCGCATCGTTTTTGTCATGAGCAGCTGCTAGCTCTATAAATTCCCACCTTTAGCGAAGCTGTACCTTGTCGCAAAGGATGCTTGGGTTCAGCGCTTTCTGGCCGCAACCGTTAGCGGCTCAAGGCCAAGAACATCTTTCATCGTCGTGCCTTCAGGCCGTTTATCTTGGATTTCCGATAAAACCGCTTCCAGATCGCCTTTAATCATAATGCGTGGCTTGATGAGATTTCGCCGGTTTTCGGGGATAACCTCGTGCGTAATCCCATTTTCCAAAAGCCAGTCAGAGAGACGATCGATGTAGTCCTGACTATCGGCAACGACGATGCAGTTATCCTCTATCGCTAAATTCCAGCGGCTGCCGAACTCGTGCTGATATTTCGTTGCGGTTAGATGTGTCGTCATACAATCATAATAGCCATGTTTGATGAAAAAACGACACGGGAAATAACATGAATGCATGAACAGAGTATGAAGATTCCATGACAATCATGCCTGAACCGCGCGTCTGACTACTGATCCATTTCAATAAGCTGCGGCCGGCGGATTGAAATCACCGCCACCCCGGCAATCGTGAGTAACGTGCCAATCACCACCTGTAAGGTCAACGCATCGCCCGTGGTGATGACGCCTCCTGCAATCCCCACCACCGGCACCAGCAGCGAATAGGGCACAACCGCACTCATCGGATACGTCACGATTAAACGGTTCCATAAGCCATATCCAAGTAACGACGAGAAAAACAGGCTGTAGGCAATCCCTGCCCAGCCTGTCCAATGCGCGGTTTGGATGGATTCCAACTGGCCAGATTCGAGCACCAGCGAGAGAGCCGCCAGCATCGGCAGCGAAATCAGCGCTGGCCAGAACAGCAACGGCACGACTGGCGGGGTATTTTTCATCCGCTTCAAATGCACATTCGCCACGCTCCAGCCAAACGAGCCAAGCACAGCAAGCATGAACGCGCCCCAATGTTCACTGGCGTTCGGCGTTCCCGCCACAATCACCACCCCCAAAAAGGCAACCATGAGCCCAGCCGAGCGCCAGGGGCCAAGGTAATCTTTGAAAATAACCGCCGCCATCACACAGGCAAAGGGCACCCCAAGCTGGGTGGCCACCACCACCGAGGTAATGGATAGCCCCAGATCCATCGCGCTGAAGACGAAGGAAAACTGGAACACGATCAAAAATACGGCAATCATCAGCATGTCGCGAAAGCGCGGGATGGGGTAGCGCAGCGCAAACGGTGCAAGCAGCACCGTCACCCCCACAAAGCGCAGCAGCAACATAAAATAGGGTGAAAATTCATTGAGGCCGAACCGGCTCGCCGTGAAGTTCCCTCCCCAACAGGCTGCAACGAGAATCGCCGCTAAAATTGCGTGCAAGGGCATAACTACTCCGCGTGGGAAATATCAATGCGACCGCATGTAGGCCATGCCGCACGCAAGTGCAAGCAGCTTTCCGATGCCTCAGATTGCACTTAAACTTTCACATTAATATTGAACGCAATTTCAATTTTATACAGCAGCCCATTCATTTCATTCGATATCCCAGCTTTCGCACTTAAGCCGCACAGATTGCTGGATTATGTGCTCGCTTTATGCCATACTTCCTGTCCCGAAGCGAATGCCTCTCTTGTGCTGTAGCAAGCGTGAGAGTGGTGGATGGAGTACAAGGAGTGCTCGCACGCAGGGAGGGAGTGTACATTAAAAGTACATGACCGACCGAGTACGAACACGACGCAGTAATCCGCCGCCAATCACACGCGGGAAGTGAGGCAAAAAAGAGGGCTTTGAGACGAATCCCAAAGCCCCAAGTCGCTCGGCAAGCAACTGAACTCCAACCTTTCGGTTGGGATTGGATAGGAAAGGCATCAACAGCGCGGTCCTCTGCGGACCCAATCTTAGCTGTTGGTGCCTTTCGTGTTTTTGCGCCCCCACCAGCCAGTAATACCCATGGTGCGGGAAGATTTCTTAGCCCGTGCCTGCTGCACGGTCTGATAGGCCGCGTTAAGCGTGGCCAGTTGGTCGGACAATAGCGCAATGGTCTCAGCACTCGCGCCCACCGCCTGATAGCGATCCGGGTGCAGGGCCTGAACCCGCGCCATATAATGCTCGCGTACTTCCTTGTCGCTGGCACGCGCACTCACCCCAAGCAGCGCATACGGCGATGCGTGGGCAGCCTCACCACGTGGGCTGATGAAACTACGAAATGCATCCTTCACAAATCCGAACACCTCAGCCACGGCACGCAGCAACTCAATTTCAGCTGCATTCAGCGGCGCATCCGCACTTGCCACCTGCACCAACCGTTGCATCAGATCCGTATGCATGGCGGTTTCGCCCGGGGTCATCGCCGCAATCTGGCGGGCATATTGGGTGGCCGAACTGGTATCCGTACTACGCTGCACAAACCAGCTGCGCGCCTGCGCATTATCAATCGTGGCATGTTCCACAAACAAGGCATGGAACACATCATATTCCGCCTTGGTCGCCGCGCCGTCAATCGTCACCAGTTTGGCAACCAGCGCAATGACCGAGTGCATGAACGCCACCGACTCAAGGCGGAAATCATGCGCGATGGCGGCCTGAATCACTGCAGGGTCGTCATTCGTCATAGCATAATCGATCGCGTGGGAAGTTGCTCGGGACATAACTCGCTTAAGTGGGCCGTCAGTGTTTTTTGTTCTACCCACTATATATAGATTCGACTTGCCACTCGCAACAACATTTTGTGTTTTAGCCGTGTTTCGCTGCAGTTCGCAGCCATGCTGTGTGCCATGAATCTATCCACAATGGATACCCACAGGGCGATCAAAAATCCGCATCATTTTTTTCTAAAAACCACCCGCCAATGGATGGTCATAAATTCTTAACCTTAGCGTGCTATGCTTATCTCAATATCGAGAGAATCGCATGGGATTTGGCAATGAATGACCTTACACGCATCGACCCGTCAGGCGCATCCGAAGTGGCAGCACCCGGTGACGAACCAAGCACACTCAGTTCGTCGCGCCGCAGCTTTCTTAAAGGTGTTGGTGGTGCCGCTGCGACCACCATGGGCCGCGGTATTGGCATATTGGGCACGGGCGCTGCAGGATATGGTGGTTATAAAATCCATGAAGCCCTCACCGCGCCGCGGCAGGTGCATGTGGCCATGTTGCGGCTTGATAATCAATTGAACCAGGATGGTACCCAGAGCGATCAAACGGCGCTGTGCCTCGACCATCGCGTAGCGACCGAGAAAGACCCGTCTGACCCAACAGCACGCGACACCAAGCAGCAGATTGATGTTTCCGTCAACGCCAATAGCCTGAAGCCCGAAGGGCAAGAAGTGCTGGTGCTTTCACCAGAGCTAACGCTGCGCGCGAATGATCCAAGTGCGCCCGAGAGCAAAACAAATATCGCAGGCCATAACATCACGATTGCCAATACCGCGCAGGACGTATTCATTCCCTTCCAACTGCTTGAAAACGCGCAGTCCGCAACATTCGGCTACAACGCGGCAGGCAAACTCACGCTCACCATTAAAAGCCTACCTGTCGAGATTCCACTATCTGTTGAGCAACAGCTTAGCGATGCAGCAACCGCCGTAAAACGCGCCACCGCCTGCGCGGCGGAACGCAGCAGCAATGGCCTGCGTGAATATATTCCCGATGTTCTCACAGGCATACTGCCTGATAGCGTGGTAACGCCAAGCGATGAGGCAAGCTGCAAACCGCTTCCACCGCGTGAAAAACGCTTTGCCACCGCCACCAGCACCATCACACTTGAGGGTGCAACGCGAGCGAACCTGCCAAATATTCATCTGTATGACATGCGCCGCTACAACGCCGATTATCACCTTGCAGGCGACTATCGCATCGAGGCGGATAACCTGCATAAGCGCATTATCCAAGGCAAAGGCAATTTACTGGAAAGCAACCTGACAGGTAAAACGAATCCCGAAATGATTGCGCTCGCCCCCACCCGCACATTCACGGATACCAAGCTTCAACGCGATTTCGAGGCAACCCGCCTGGGTGTCAGCAGCGAATATAGCAACAGCCTGATTGAACAACTCGCCGGGTTCACCAAGGATTGGGATTTTAACCCCGAAGGACTGAATACAGGGCAACGCCACGCACTTAATATGGCGGTTGAATTCAAACAGCGCGAGTTCGACGGCAAACCCTGGACCGAACAGCTAGCAACACGTGCGCGTGAAGCCATTGGTATCTCGCAGCCACAGCGCTGATTGAACCTTTTTCTACCTCTGTGCTGTAGCGACGCGCAGCAACACTGTGCTGTTAAATAGCGGCACATATTCACGATGCGTATTCTACCCTAGACCTTTGCGCGAATCGCCACTAAGAATGCGCTATAACCAAACGTGACGCGGAGCCCCTATGAGTACGCCCCCTAAGACCCCCATCTATGAAGGCAAAGCCAAAAAGCTGTTCGAAGGGCCCGAGCCAGGCACACTGATCCAGCACTTTAAGGACGATGCGACCGCCTTCAACGCCAAGAAAAAAGGCACCATCGCGGGCAAGGGCATCATCAACAACAAAATCTCCGAATTCCTGATGACCCGCCTGAACGATATGGGCATCCCCACCCATTTCATTCGCGGCCTTAACATGCGCGAGCAACTCGTGCGCGCGGTCGATATTGTGCCGCTTGAGGTCATCATCCGCAACTATGCCGCTGGCAGCTTTGCCGAGCGTTTTGGCGCTTTCGAGGGCGAAGCGCTGGGCTCACCGCTCATCGAGTTCTGCCTAAAGGATGACCGCCTGGGTGACCCCTTCATCGCCGAAGATCATATTTACGCCTTCGGCATCGCCCAGCCTGAGGAGATGGATGAGATTCGCCATTACGCCCTGCGCATCAACGATATTCTAAGCGGCCTGTTCTATGGCCACGGCATCCGCCTGATTGACCTTAAGCTCGAGTTTGGTCGCTTCTATGAGGGCGAAGCGGAAATCATTGTGCTTGCGGATGAAATCTCGCCCGATACTTGCCGCCTGTGGGATGTGACGACGAACGATAAAATGGACAAAGACCGCTTCCGCCGCGATTTGGGCGGCACCGAAGAGGCCTACCGCGAAGTGGCGCGCCGCTTGGGCGTTCTGCCCTCCATGAACGTGGTGGAGACCAAATTTGGTGAAGGCAAAGTGGCAAAAAAATCCGCCAAAGGCAAAGCTGCCAAAGCAACCGTGAAGCCGCTTAAACCCGCCGCCAAAACTAAACCCAAACCAAAGAAAAAATAACCACTACCCTGTCACCCCGTCTTCACGACGGGGTCCAGCTAACTTAAAACGAAGCGGGATGCCGTGGTAAACACGGCATGACAAACAGAGAGGACACAATGAAAGCCAGAGTCCATATCACCCTTAAAAACGGCGTGCTCGACCCACAAGGCGCCGCGATTGAATCGGCGCTCGACCATATGGGTTTTTCTGGCGTCAACGCCCGTGTCGGCAAACTCATCGAGCTTGAGCTCAAAGAGACGGATGCTGCCAAGGCCAAAAAATCCATCGAGCAGATGTGCGAAAAACTACTCGCCAATACGGTGATTGAAAAATACGCGATCGAGCTGGTGGCATAGCGCATGAAATCGGCCGTCATTGTTTTTCCTGGTTCCAACTGCGACCGTGATGTCTTCACCATCATGCAATCGGCCAACCTCAACCCAAGCTATGTCTGGCATGATGAGGCAAGCCTGCCCGAAGGGCTTGATTTAGTGGTGTTGCCCGGTGGCTTTAGCTATGGCGATTATTTGCGCTGTGGGGCCATGGCGGCGCGCTCGCCCATCATGCAAAGCGTGATTGCCTTTGCAAATAAAGGTGGCCATGTGCTCGGCATTTGCAATGGTTTCCAAATCCTCTGCGAGAGCGGGCTTCTCCCCGGCACATTGATGCGCAATGATCATCTCAAATTCAACTGCAAGGAAACTGCCTTGCGGGTTGAGGCCAATGATTCGGCCTTCACCTCGGGTTACGCAAAAGGCCAGCGCATCACCCTGCCCGTCGCGCATGCGGAGGGTAATTATTTCGCAGACGATGAGACCCTAAAAGCCTTGAACGATAACGCCCAGGTGGCCTTTCGCTATGTCGATGAGGATGGCAAACCAAGCGCCCACGGCAACCCCAACGGCGCGCGCGAGAACATTGCGGGCATCACGAACAAAGCGAAAAACGTCCTTGGCCTCATGCCCCACCCCGAGCGCTTTGCCGACCCAGCCCTCGGCGGGGCCGATGGGGCAGTGATGTTTGCGTCCCTGCTCGCCAAATTCGCGGCCTAGGCTCCTTTTTTATATTTTTTCGCTACAATTTTATCGGGTGTTAACCTGTTGTTAACCTGACCTGTGTTATTTTCCTTAAATAAGGCGGAAAACAGCCGAAACAGGGTGGTGACTAAATGTTAAACGCAGCGGTTATATCTGCCTCAGTGAGCGCTCTTAAAATAGCGCCACATTTGGAGCAAGAATACGGTATCACTGGGCCAAAACTTATGCGTCTCGTGATGGATGAGCTTGCTGGGTGCGGAGTACCTGACGCAAAAGGTATATTCGAGACTAAACAATGCGATGCGCCAGGAAGCGCATCTCTGTTTAGCGCTCTAGAAAATTCAGGTCCTGCAGCTCAGCGGTAGTACCTAAACAAGTTTTACGTGGTTTGCCAACTCGGGGCGGTTCCTTAAAAAAGAGCCGCCTCTTTTTTCTCTTTTTTCTTCCCCTCGCCCCCGCGAAGCAGGGGGTTTGGGGGTGATACCCCCATCAGCACGCAGTGCTAACAACCAATCACGCCGATGGCGTGATAGTCACCACCGCCAGCGCATGCAGCGTGGTGCCCAAATCGGCCCCAAAGGCCGCGTTCACCATGCGGTGCTGTTCCACGCGCGATTTGCCCACGAACGCCGCACTTTTCACCGTCACTTTCCAATGGTCATTATCCCCCGCGAGGTCCTCTAAGTGAATCTCTGCGCCCGGCAGCGCGGCTAGAATACGGCGGGTAATCTCTTCGGCGGGCATTGGCATAGTAACTCCCTGTTTTTCTTTGCGTATCTGTATAGTTATTGCGGCCGATGCGCCACCAATTGTCATACAATCTTCACAGCTTTTCTGCCATGGATTTGTTAAATTACTTGCATGGGTCCTAATATTACAGCTGCTGAAGTATCATCCGTCTGGTGGAAAGGCGCCTTCAGTGCTGCGCTTAAAGGCATTCCGCAAGGCCTGCTGCTGGGTGCCATTGGCTTTGGGGTGCTCACTGCCGGGATATTTGCGCTCGGGGCGATTGCCCCAGCGTTTGTCGCCACTTCGCTCGCTGGTCCATTTGGGTCATTTCTGTTCAACATGACGCCCGCCATTGCCGAAACTTTCGCTGCAGGCACCATGCCTGCGTTTTCGCTCGCGCTGTTTAATCCTGTTCCTGTCATCGCACTCAATACGGTGCTGACGGCCGTAGGCAACTTCCTCACTGGCGGCAATATCGCCGTCAACGCCTATAAGCAGGATGTTGAGCACCGGATGAACGAAGCGCGTATCAGCCGGCTTGAAAGCCGCGAACTCGGTCTCGATCACGAAATCCCGACCGCTTCACGCACGGCACAAAAAATCATCAGTGCAGGCCCGCGCAGCGCTTCCAGTTTCCGCGAGGCCGAAGAAACCCGGGAGCAGTCAACCCCCAGCGCTGGCCCAACAATTCATTAAGCGGCCAACCTTAGGCGGCCATGTAGCCCGGCAGCCACGTTTCATTGACATCGCGCAGGTGGGCGACGGGAATACGCAACACATCCTCGACGATTAACAAATCCGGTATCGTCACGCCAAGGTCGGTGAAGGTAATATCGGCCTGATTCAAGCGCACCATCACCTCATCCTTCGCATTCGGCGGCACGGCAATAAGGTAGCGCCCTTGGTCCTCGCCGTAAGCATAGGCATGCATCGGGACATCACTCATGAAGCGCACTTGCGCGCCAATATCGCGGGCGATGCACATTTCTGCAAGCGCCACCAGCAACCCACCATCGCTCACATCGTGGCAGGCGGAAATGAGGCGCCCATCCTCAATCAGGCTACGCACCATCGTGCCATGTTTCAGCTCGAGCGCCAAATCGACCGGCGGTGGCGCGCCCTCTTCGCTGCCCACAATGTCACGCAAATAAAGCGAGCTACCAAGGTGGCCGCGTGTGTCCCCAATCAGGAAAATGCTGTGCCCAAGCTCGGTGAAACTGCTGCCCACACGGCGCGCACCATCCGCAAGCAACCCAACGCCACCCACCGCCGGGGTGGGCTGCACCCCTGCCCCATGCGTTTCATTATACAGCGAGACATTGCCCGAAACGACCGGGTAAGAAAGCGCCCGGCAGGCCTCGGCCATGCCTTTAATTGCCCCCACAATCTGGCCCATGATCTCGGGTTTTTGTGGGTTACCAAAATTGAGGCAGTCCGTAATCGCAAGCGGTGTTGCCCCGACCGCCGTCAGGTTACGCCAGCTCTCCACCACCGCTTGTTTGCCCCCTTCATAAGGGTCGGCGAACACATAACGCGGCGTGCAATCGGTGGTGATGGCGAGCGCCTTTTGCGTGCCATGAATGCGGACTACCGCCGCATCCCCACCGGGGCGGCCAATCGTGTCATTCATCACCATGTGGTCATATTGTTCCCAGATCCAGCGCTTCGATGCGATGTCTGGCGATGCCATCAAAGCCGCCAGCGCCAAGCCAATATCCGCCTTCGCCACGTCCCCCGCCGCAATGGTTGGACGCTTGGGCGTTTCGGTGTACGGGCGGTCATAGATCGGCGCGGCATCGCTTAGCGGAGCAACCGGAATATCACACACCACCTCGCCATGATGGGTCAGCACCATGCGGCCCGTATCCGTCAGCGTGCCGATGGTAGCGCAGGCCAAACCCCATTTCTTCATAATCCCAAACGCTATCGTCTCGCGCCCGGGCTTCACCACCATCAGCATGCGCTCCTGGCTTTCGCTCAGCATCACCTCATAGGCGGTCATGCCCTCCTCGCGCATCGGGATATCTTCGATTTTCATTTCAATCCCAAGCCCGCCTTTGCTGGCCATCTCAAGGCTTGAGCAGGTCAGCCCCGCCGCGCCCATATCCTGAATGCTGATGATGACATCCGTCGCCATCAGTTCAAGGCAGGCTTCAATCAACAGCTTCTCGGTGAAGGGGTCACCCACCTGCACCGTTGGGCGCTTTTCTTCCGTCGTTTCATCAAACTCGGCGGATGCCATGGTTGCACCATGAATGCCGTCACGCCCGGTTTTTGCGCCAAAATAAATCACCGAATTGCCAACGCCGGAGGCTTTGGAATAAAATATCTTATCCGCATCGGCGAGGCCCACCGCCATCGCGTTCACCAGCGGGTTGCCGTTATAGCTCTTATGGAAAATGGTTTCACCGCCCACGGTGGGAACCCCCACACAGTTGCCGTAATGCGAAATGCCTGCCACCACGCCATTCACAATATGGCGGGTTTTGGGGTTGCTTGGCTCGCCAAAGCGCAGCGCATTCATCAGCGCAATCGGGCGTGCCCCCATGGTGAACACATCACGCAGGATGCCGCCAACGCCGGTGGCGGCCCCCTGAAATGGCTCGATGAAGCTGGGGTGGTTATGACTTTCCATTTTAAAAATCACGGCCTGCCCATCCCCAATATCCACCACACCGGCATTTTCGCCGGGGCCGCAAATCACCTGCGGGCCGGTGACGGGAAAATTGCGTAAATGCTTGCGCGTCGTTTTATAGCTGCAATGCTCGCTCCACATCACACTGAAAATGCCGAGCTCCACAAGGTTCGGCGGGCGCTTCAAAATCTCCACCACCCGTGCATACTCGTCCTCGGTCAGGCCATGGGCGGCGATGACCTCTTTGCTGATCGCGGGGTGCTGTTCAGCGGTTGCGGTGACGGCTGGTTTTGGCTTTTTACTGCTGCGCATAACATTCCTCGTAAGGCTCTGTTATAGCCTGCCAGGCCTCAAGCGCAAGCAAAGCTAAGGACTGATAAACAGCATGTTTTGACTTGCTCAGGGGCCATGGCCCGCGTATGAGATGCGCATCGCACACGAAACCAAAGGGCTCACGCATGCGCTGGCTATCACGCTTCATCCTGTTTTGGGCCATTTCTGCACCCTTGTTTTATTTCTTCGGCCTGCCCGCCTTGCTCGAATTCATGAGCAAAAAAGCGCAAAACGAGGGCTACACCCAGTGTATCACCCTGATGACCAACGAAAAGCGCATGGGCAGCCCTAACTCGCCCCTCACGCAAGTTCAGGGCGAAACCTATTGCAAATGTGTGAGCGGCGGCTTGATTTTTACGCAAAGCGACCTATTTGATGTGGTAGAAAAAAAGCCACCCCAAGCCCTCACCGCGCTTGCCAAATCGCTGACCGAGAAATGCAATCGCGACCTGCAACAATCCCTAGGGTTTTTACCCGCCAACTAAACCTCTAAGTGACGAGATGACGATGACCGAGAACCCCGCCTTTGCCCGTATTGAATCCGCCGTTAAATCCAACGACATCGTGCTTTACATGAAGGGCAGCAAAAAGCTCCCGCAATGCGGGTTCTCCGCCACTGTCGCTGCCGTGCTTGAGCGCTTGGGCATCAGCGACTACCATGATGTGAACGTACTGGCGGATGCTGAAATCCGTGAAGGCGTGAAAGCCTACGCCCAGTGGCCGACTATTCCGCAGCTTTACATCAAGGGCGAATTCATCGGCGGGTGCGACATCGTCCGCGAGATGTATCAATCGGGCGAACTTCAGGCATTGCTGAAGGAAAAAGGCATTGCCTTCAAAGAGGCGGATGCGTCATAAATCAGGGCTTTCTTCACTAAACTGTAACACTACACGCCCGCTGGATTTGCTAAACTCTATCTATGCCTGAAGAACGACCAAGATCCGAGGTGCTCCGTTTACCGTACAACGAACGCATGAAAATGGCGCGCGTTGACGCAGTCCGCTACGCTGCCATCTGCTATCTTCCACTTGAGCCGCGTGCCAACAACCCCACCATCCCTGAAGAAACGAATAGCTGGCGCGATGTTCGCCAGAACTTGGATGCTTATTGGAATCACGGGACAAAAAACCCCTCCAACTGCGCCGAAGAAAAGATTGAAGATAAACGCGCCTACTACGCGGTAGAGCCCTTTTCAAACGCGGAAGAAAACGCGATACTACGTGAGGCACAGGCTCGCGCCAAGATTGGCGCCGCGAAAGGGCAAGTCCGCGAACGCACCTATGGCCGCTACTAGCTAACGCCCACTCCCTTTATCTTTATCCTGCTCCGCT